>DASSGP010000436.1:0-3153 GCA_035693405.1 Rudaea sp.
GCGTCCAGAATCGTGCGGCGCGTGGTCACGTAGTGAGATCCGGGGTAGACCGTGAAGCGCGGCACCTTGCGCAGCACATCGCCGGTGAGCGGATCGAACACGGCCAGGTTCTCGATCTCACCGTCGAACAGCTCGATGCGGATCGCATCGGTTTCGTTCTCGGCCGGAAACACGTCGATCACGTCGCCGCGCACGCGATAGGTGCCGCGGCGCAATTCGTAGTCGCCGCGCTCGTACTGCAGTTCGGTCAGGCGGCGCAACAGCTCGCGCTGGTCGAGGCGATCACCGCGCACCAAGTGCAGCACCATCTTGAAGTACTCGCCGGGATCGCCGAGGCCATAGATTGCCGACACCGTCGCCACGATCACCGTATCGCGCCGCTCGATCAGCGCCTTGGTTGCCGACAGGCGCATCTGCTCGATGTGCTCGTTGATGCTGGAGTCTTTCTCGATGAACGTGTCCGACGCGACGACGTACGCCTCGGGCTGGTAGTAATCGTAGTAGCTGACGAAATATTCCACCGCGTTGTGCGGGAAGAATTCCTTGAATTCGCCATACAGCTGCGCCGCGAGCGTCTTGTTCGGGGCCAGCACCAAGGTCGGCTTCTGAATCGCCTCGACGACGTTCGCGATCGTGAACGTCTTGCCCGAACCGGTCACGCCGAGCAGCGTTTGATGGGCCAATCCGGCCTCGAAACCGTCGATCAAGCGGCGCAGCGCCTGCGGCTGATCGCCGGCGGGCTTGAACGGTGCGACGAGTTGAAAACGATCGGCCACGCAGTACTCCAGTGAAGTGCGGAATTATAACGTGCGGGAAAGTTACGGCGCTGTTCGGTGGCCGCGTGAGCCGCGATAGCCAGCCGTCATTCACGCGCAAGCGGGCTCTCGACAGCGGAGCTGGCGATCCATCTTGCTCTTGGCTACCTGCCACCGTGCTGGCAGCAGCCGACGGTATCAAGATCCCGTTCACCTCACGGCGCCCTTGCCGTTCCGGTGCGAAACTTGACGCGGAACGGGCGTACAAGGGAGGCAACTGTGACGCCTGCCGCACCGCAACACCTTGACGCAAACCCGTCCAACCCCGAAAATACGCGGCTCTGCCTATCAATTCCCCGATAGCTCAGCGGTAGAGCAAGTGACTGTTAATCACTGGGTCGGCGGTTCGATCCCGTCTCGGGGAGCCATTTGAATCAAGGCCCTGCAGCGATGTGGGGCCTTTATTTTTGTTTCTTCTTTGGTAACGCGTGTAGGCGTGGTATCAGGATGATCCGTATCAATCCGCGCTGTTGAGCCGCTTCCTGGTTCCATTCTGCAGCCGCGCCCTTCGTCGGGCGCTTGCGCCAGCCCGACAAGAATGCCAACGAAATTGTGCCGAGCAGTGCCTGCGCGTCTTTGCGCTGACACCGATCATTTGGTTAAGTGTTTATTGGCATCGAGTCAGCGGGCTTTTCGGCCGGCTTTCTTCTTCCGACGGCTACCGATCTCTTCGAGGCGTGCGTGAGCCTCGCGCTTTCCGAGGGAGCGTATCCCGGCAAGGGTGGCCAACTGCTCTTTGCGCGGAGTGGTCTTCTTCAGCTCCCAGTTGTAGATCGACTGGTCGCTCACTCCCATTAGACGAGCAAGGTCCGGTGCGGACAGGCCGAGACGGCTGCGCAGAGATCGAAGACCCTTTGCGACGAACCGCAACGGCGGCGTCGAATCCTTCGCGTCACCACGATCAGCCGGCTTTGGGGCTTGCTTGGCAAGCAAGCTGGTTTGTCGCCTTAGCGCCTGCACTTCACGTTTAAGAGCGGCGATCTCCCTTCGATAAGCGGCGGAAGCCTTGCGCAGCGGCTGAACCTCCTTTCGAATTTCCCTCCGGCTCAGTCGCGAAATTTCGTCTTTCAGGAGCGTGGCGATATTGGGCATGGGACTTGGCAACCATTAAGTGGGGGCGCTCCTTGCCGAGAGTTGAGGCACCTATCGTCAGAAGTATACAGAAACGGTCGCAGAAGAAACATTCATTGGCTGTTGACAGGGAATTGACACTATCTGCAACCCGGTGCAGGTAAGACCGCCGAGATTATGTTCGCTTCGCAGCAACGTGTGCTGCGACGCATTCAAATTGTGCATTCGGCCACCAGCACGAGCGCGCGCTCAGTAGCGATCGTCAAACGCGAAGATGGGCTTGCGCTTCTGCCACTCGCCGGCGGTGAAATCGGGAAAGTCGAGCGTGCGGTTGCCTTCGGCGATGCTTTGCTCGGACAGCGGCGTGATGGCGCTCCAGGTCACGGCATCGTAGACGTCGATCGGCATCGGCGCATTCGCCTTGAGCGCTTGGACGAACGCGTGCAGGACGAAGAAATCCATGCCGCCGTGGCCGGCGCCTTCGGCTTGAGCGCCATATTTCTTCCAGAGTGGGTGATCGTACTTGTCGAGCCACGGTTGCGCTGGCTCCCAGCGGTCCTCTTCCGCGCTCTTGCCGTCGATGTAGATGGACTTGTTGACGTCCATCCACAGGCCGCCGGTGCCTTGCACGCGGAAGCCGAGCGAATACGGGCGCGGCAGCGACGTGTCGTGCTGCAGCAGGATCGTTTCGCCGTTGGCGCAGGCGATCTGCGTCGTGACCACGTCGCCGAGCTTGAACTCGACCTTGGCGTTCGGGTGCTGCGGCGCCTTTTTCGCGATGTAGTCGTGCAGGCCGCGCGACTTGCTGGCAAAGCTGCCGATGCGCAGGAAGCGATTGCCGCGATTGATGCCTGCATACATCGCGCACGGCCCGATGCCGTGACTCGGGTAGAGTTCGCCGTTGCGCTTGACCGAGTGCGCGGTGCGCCAGCGCGCTTCCGACCAGCCCTTGTCGCCGAACTCGACGCCTTCGCCATAGGGCTTGCCCGGCACGCCCGAGTTCAACTTCACGCCGCGCAGGTCGTGCTGGTAGCCGCCCTGCAGGTGCACGAGTTCGCCGAACAGGCCTTGGCGCAGCATGTTCAGGACCGCGAGCACGTCGCGGCGATAGCAGACATTCTCTAGAAGCATGTAGGGCGTTCCGGTCTGCTGCTGCGCGCGCAACACCTGCCAGTGATCGTCGAGCGTGATGCCGGCGACGACTTCGCAACCGACCGGCACCTTCGCCTGCATCGCGGCGATGGCCATCGGGGCGTGCCATTCCCAC
>DASSGP010000437.1:0-10491 GCA_035693405.1 Rudaea sp.
GTGCGGCAGTCATGGGCTCGATTGAGCCGCGGGACGGCCGTTGCGACAACCCCGCGGCAGAATTGAAACTACTCTCTTGCGCCAGCCCGCGCAACCGGATTTTTTGACCTCGACCAACTGCTTGTTCGGCAAAGAAAAGGCACCCTTCCAGGGGGCCGAATCCTGGGCTTACCGATCCTCCAGGATCACGTCCACGCGACGGTTCTTGGCACGGCCTTCCTCGGTCGTGTTCGGGGCAACCGGCTGCGCCTGGCCCATGCCGAACGTCGTGATGCGCCGGACGTCGACTCCGGCGCCGACCAGCGCGTCGCGAACCGCTTCGGCGCGCCGCTGGGACAGCACGAGGTCGGCGTTGGCGTTGCCGCCGTTGTCGGTGTGACCCTCGATGCGGATCGGCTTGTTTCGGTCGCGGTTGACGAAGGCGACGATCGCCGACACGTTGCTGCGCGCGTCCGGACGCAACGTCGCCGCTCCCGGCGCAAAGGCGCTGTCATTGAGCACCATCTGCTTGCTGGCGCCGGTCGTCGCTGCTGCAGGCGCGGCCGGTGTTGAGGCCGAACGCGAACGCGCGTCCGCTGCCGCCGCTTCGGCGAGGAGTTGGGCTTCCTTGCGCGAAAGCGCCGCTTCCTTGGCTTGCGCATCGGCCAAGCGCTTGGTCTGCTCGGCTTGCTTGCGGGCATTGACTGCATCCTGAGCGTTCATTTCGCCCTGGGCGCGAGCCGCATCGGCTTCGGCGCGCAGCCGCTCGGCCTCCTCGGCCTGCGCCAGGCTCTGGATGCGCTGTTTTTCCGCCTCCAGGCGCGCCTGCTCGGCATCGTGCCGGCTCGCCGCCAGAAGGATCTGGTCGTGCTCGCGATCGAGCTTGTCCAGGCGCCGCTCCTGATCGATCGCTTGCGCGGTGGCGTACGCGATGTCGACGCGACGTTCGGCCAGGTAAACCAGGTGCGCATGCTCCTTGCCACCCGTGTCGGCGATGGCCTGAACCACCTGCTCGGCCAGCGCGCGTTCGGCCGGCGCCAACCTGCCAAGCACGGGATCGGCAGCGAGGTCGCTCAGGCTTGCGCGCAAACGGGCGTAATCGAGATCGGTCTTCGCTGCCGGCGCAGCGGCGCTTACCGTCAGCAACAGCGCGGGAATCCAGATCCTGAGGTTCATTGCGAGCTCGCTCCCGCCGCATCGGGGTTGGTGCTCAGATCCTGCCGCAACTGCGCGTTCTCGCGCGTGCGTGCCTCGACTTTTTCCCGCGTCTTGCCCAGGCGCGACTTGGCCAAGGCAAGCTCGCTGTTGGCCTGCGACTCCTGCGCAAAGTGCAAAGCGTCTTCGTAGTCGCGCTTGCCCGCGGCTGACTTCGCCATCGATAGACGCTCCTCGGCGCTGCGTACCTCGAGCGGCGCGTAGGTGCTCCCGCCGGCGTCGCGCGCGGCTTGCAGTTGCCGCGTCGCGTCCTCGATGCCCATCGGCGGCGGCTTGGTGGGACCGCAGGCCGCCAGCAGCAGGCAGAAAACGGCGACGGGTCGATGGATTTTTGCCGACAATAATGTCATAAGATTCGTCAACGAGGGCGGGTGGCGCCGCAGCGGCTATTGTGGGAAAGCTGCGCGTGCAAGGCAATGGCAGCATCTCACAATTCCTTCGTTTGACGAACGATCAGATAGCTAGAGGCACCCATGGATATCGGCTACTTCCTCAAGTTAATGACCGAAAAAGGCGCGTCGGACATGTTCCTGACGACCGGCGCCCCGGTGAACATCAAGGTCGAGGGCAAGCTCTACCCGCTCGGCAACACCGGACTGCCCAGCGGCATGGCCAAGAAGATCGCCTACTCGCTGATGGACGAAGGCCAGGTACCGCAGTTCGAACGCGACCTGGAACTGAACCTGGCAATCGCCGTGAAGGACGCCGGCCGCTTCCGCATCAACGTGTTCAAGCAGCGCGGCGAAGTCGGCATGGTCATCCGCGCGATCAAGAGTGAGATCCCGTCGATCGAGCAACTGCGCCTGCCGGCGCTGTTCAAGCAGCTGATCATGGAACCGCGCGGCCTGATCCTCGTCGTCGGCGCGACCGGCTCAGGCAAGTCGACGACGCTGGCGTCAATGATCGACTACCGCAACCAGAACACGTCGGGCCACATCCTCACGGTCGAGGACCCGATCGAATACCTGCACCGGCACAAGAAGTCGGTGATCAACCAGCGCGAAGTCGGCCTGGATACGCACAGCTACCACGGCGCGCTGAAGAACGCCATGCGCGAGGCGCCGGATGTCATCATGATCGGCGAAATCCGCGATGCCGAGGTCATGGAGACGGCCATTTCGTTCTCGGAAACCGGCCATTTGTGCCTGGCCACGCTGCACTCGAACAACGCCGACCAGACGCTCGAGCGCATCCTGAACTTCTTCCAGGAATCGGCGCACCGCAACGTGCTGATGAACCTGGCCCTGAACCTGCGCGCGGTGATCAGCCAGCGCCTCGTGATCGGCAAGGACGGCCGCCGATTGCCGGCGGTCGAAGTGCTGCTGAACACGCCGCTGATCCGCGACATGATCCGACGCGGCCAGATCCACGAGATGAAGGAAGCGATGGAACGCAGCCTGCAGGAAGGTATGCAGACGTTCGATCAGGCGCTGATGACGCTATACCGGACCGGGATCATCGATCTCGAAGAAGCGCTCGTGAAGGCCGACTCGCGCGACGGACTTGCCCTGCGCATCCGCCTCAGCGAAGGCGGCGACGCGCCCGTGCATGATCCGTACGATTCGACGACGTTTTGAGGAGAGCAGGGCTAGGGACTAGGGGCCAGGGGCTAGCTGTTCGTGGTCGCTCCTAGTCAATACTTCTTAGTCCCACTCCGCTGGCTCTTCGGGGCATTAGGCGAGTCGTCCGGAGATGAGCGCAAACACGGGACCACCTGCCTTTGCTCTCCCTAGCCCCTAGCCCCTAGTCCCTAGCCCCTAGCTCTTCGGAGCATCGGGCTGGTTCTCCGGCCGCGCGCGTTCGAACGCCGTCACCTTCAGGCAGTTCTCCTCGATCCGGCGGATCATCGGGAACGGCGCCAGGTCCACGGCAGCGCGCCGGGCATTGTATACTTGTGGAATCAGGAAGACGTCGGCGAGCGAAGGTTCGTCGCCCTCGCAATAGACGCCGGTCGCATGACTGTCGGCAAGCAGCGCCTCGATCGCCTTGAATCCCTCCTCGATCCAGTGCTTGGTCCAGGATTCGCGCTCGAGTTTCGGCGCGTTGAATTCGCTTTCCAGATACTGCATCACGCGCAGGTTGTTCAGCGGATGGATGTCGCAGGCGATCATCTGCGCGAGTGCGCGGACACGCGCGCGGGCGCGCGCCGTCGCCGGCAGCAGCTTCATCTCGCCGTCGTAGGACTCGTCCAGGTACTCGATGATCGTCTGCGACTGGCGGATCACGCGCTCGCCATCGATCAGCACCGGCACCAGCTGCTGCGGATTGACCGAGCCGAATTCAGCACCATGCTGTTCGCTGTTCGCCAGGTGCACATGCGCCTGCTCGTACGGCAGGCCCTTGAGGTTCAATGCGATGCGAACGCGATAACACGCGCTCGAGCGCCAATAGCTGTACAACTTCAGGCCGACCGCTGCCATGATACGCCCCCTGCCCTTGCGTTCGTGCAGACTAGCGCCAACCCGGCGCAAAAATCAAAAGGTGCCCGCCGACCGGATCAATCAGCCGCCGGACGGATCGCCTGCTCGATCGCCCCGAAGATGCTGACGCCCTGCGCGTCCAGCATCTCGATGCGCACCGTGTCGCCGAACTTCAGAAACGGCGTCGCCGGCTTGCCGGCGGCGATCGTCTCCAGCGTGCGACGTTCGGCCAGGCACGACGCGCCGCGGCTTTCGTCCTGGTTGGCGACCGTCCCGGAGCCGACAATCGTGCCGGCGGCCAACGGCCGCGTCTTTGCCGCGTGCGCGATCAGTTCGGCGAAGCTGAACTGCATATCCTCGCCCGCCTCGGGCGCGCCGAGCAGCACTCCGTTGATCGTGCTGCGCAGCGCAAGGTGGACTTTTGCGTCGCGCCACGCGTCGCCGAGTTCCTCAGGCGTGACCAGCACCGGCGACAACGCCGAGCGCGGCTTGGATTGCAGGAAGCCGAAGCCTTTGGCCAATTCGTTCGGAATCAGGTTGCGCAGCGAGACGTCGTTGATCAGGCCGATCAACTGGATGTGCGCGGCGGCCTGAGCCGGCGTCGCACCCATCGGCACGTCGTCGGTGACGACGACGACCTCGGCTTCCAGATCGATGCCGTAGTCCTCGCTCGTCACGCGCACCGGATCGCGCGGCCCGTAAAACCCGGCGCTGACCGCCTGGTACATCAGCGGGTCGCTGTAGAAACTTTCCGGCACCTGAGCGCCGCGCGCACGGCGCACGCGCTCGACGTGCGGCAGATAGGCGCTGCCGTCCACGAATTCGTAGGCGCGCGGCAGCGGTGCCGCCAGCGTGGTCGGATCGAGCGCGAACACTTCTTCACCGTTGATCGTCTGCGCATGGCTGGCGTTGAGCAACTCGTACACGCGGTTCAGCCGCGGTGCGGCGCTACTCCAGTCGTCCAGCGCTGCCTGCAGCGTCGGCGCAATGTCGGTCACAGGCACGGCCTTGGCCAGGTCGCGACTCGCGACGACGAACGTTCCGTCGCGCCCGCCTTGCTTCAGGGTTGCCAGCTTCATGTTCGTTCCGTGTTCCGATCGCTGCGATTTGTCGACGGCGCGTCCCGCTTGCGCAGCAGCACCACGAGGTTCGGGTCGAGCGCCAGCCGTCCGAAGCCATAGAGCTTGCCGAGCCAGCGCTCGAGGCGTGCGCGCCGCCACCGGCGCCAATGATGCTTGAGCACGCTGAAAAAGTCGCGACGCACAGGCACGGAGCAGGCATTGCCGACACGCGCGACGGCAAAGTCCGTCATGTTTGCCAGCTGCAAGATGCTCGATTCCGAAAGCACGGTCTGATGCGTCAGGTCGCCATGCTGGTGCACGCGTCCAAATGGACTTTGGCCGTTCGGAAACCGTGCCAGCACCTGGCCTCCCGGAGTCAGCAGATAGCCGAACTGCCTGAGGCTCGCGATCAGGGTCGCCTTGTCCCAGTGCTCGAATACATCGAAGGCCACGATCAGGTCGAATCGCTCGTTCGCCGCAACCAGCGCCTCCAGCGACGCCGACCGCGCGTCGAAACCGCGGGCACGCCCATGCTCGATCATGACCGCATCGATCTCGGTCCCGACGACTACCGCGCCGAGCGCCTTCGCCCACGCAAGAAAGCTGCCATTGCCGAATCCAATCTCGAGCACGCGCTTTCCGCCGAGCGGAATGCCGGCCAGTTCCGCGGCAAAGTAGCGCGCCTCGCGATCGCTCGGCGCGAATTCACCGCCCCAGTTCTTCCAGTCGGCATAGCCGCTGTAAAGTTGCGGCGAGCCAGCTTGCGGATCGTTCACGCCGTCCCCGTTCATGCGCTTCCGCCATCGAAGTGTTTGCGCAGGCCCTGCCAGCATTCCTGGTAGTCATGCTGCCGTTGCGGGGATTCGAGCGCCTGCCGGGTCGGGCGAATGACCGCGCGCGTCTCGAACATGAATGCCATCGTGTCGACGATATGATCCGGCCTGGTCGTATCGGACCCGCTGGCCTTGTCGAAGCTCGCCGCGTCGGGACCGTGCCCGCTCATGCAGTTGTGCAGGCTCGCGCCGCCGGGCACGAAGCCGCCGGCCTTGGCGTCGTAGGCGCCGTGCACGAGACCCATGAACTCGCTGGCGATGTTGCGGTGGAACCACGGCGGCCGGAACGTGTTCTCGGCAACGAGCCAGCGCGGCGGGAAGATCACGAAGTCCATGTTCGCCACGCCCGGCGTATCGCTCGCGGAAGTCAGAACCGTGAAGATCGACGGATCGGGATGGTCGTAGCTGATCGAGCCGATCGTGTTGAAGCGGCGCAGGTCATACTTGTACGGCGCGTAATTGCCGTGCCAGCCGACGACATCGAGCGGCGAATGATCGATGCGCGCCGACCACAGGCGGCCCTGGAATTTCGCGACGAGTTCGAAGTCGCCGTCGACGTCTTCGTAGGCGGCGACCGGCGCAAGAAAATCGCGCGCATTGGCCAGCCCGTTGGAGCCGATCGGCCCGAGTTCCGGCAAGCGCAGGGCGGCGCCAAAATTCTCGGCAACATAGCCGCGTGCTTCGCCACGGCCTTCGACGGCATCAGGCAACTCGACGCGGAAACGGACGCCGCGAGGGATCACGGCGATTTCCTGCGGCTCAACGTCGAGCACGCCGAGTTCGGTGGCGATGCGCAAGCGGCCAAGTTGCGGCACGATCAGCAACTCACCGTCGGCGTCGTAGAAAAATCGTCCCTGCATCGAACGGTTGGCCGCGTACAGATGGATGCCGACGCCGCTCTGCGCGGCGGGGCCGCCGTTGCCGGCCATCGTCAGCAGTCCATCGACGAAATCCGCCGGCTTGGCGGGTATCGGCAGCGGATCCCAGCGCAACTGGTCAGGCGGCGGAGGCACGTCATCGAAATCGTTGTGGAACGTTCCGCTTTCCAGTATCGCAAACGCCTGATGCACCGATGCCGGCCGGATGCGATAAAGCCAGCTGCGGCGGTTCACGTGGCGCGGCGCCGTGAACGCGGTGCCGGATAGCTGTTCGGCATACAGACCGTGCCCGACACGCTGCGGGGAGTTGCGCCCAACGGGTAGCGTGCCCGCGAGTGCCTCGGTCGCGAATTCGTTGGCGAAGCCGGATTGGTAGGAAATCGTCACGCTGCTACCTTCATTTGGAAATAGTTCACAAATCCGTTCGCGCTGAGCGTAGCGGCCGCAGGCCGCGAAGTCGAAGCGATCTAGTAACCGCGAACTTGGCGATCCTTGCCCCGCGCCAGGGCGCGTATCGCATTCCAGTCGTCAGCGATGTACGCAAGCTTCTTCGCCCGGCTCCAGCCTTTCAGCTTCCGCTCCATCGTTAGCGCTTCGTATCGCGAATCGAATTCCTGTGCATGAATCAGCCGCACCGGCCGGCGTTTGGACGTGTAAGAATCGGCCACTCCTGAATCGTGCTGACTCATGCGCTCGTTCAGGTTGTCGGTATGGCCAATGTATAACGTTCCATCACTGCATTCGAGGATGTAGAGCGTGAACATCCGGCTGTCCCGAAGAGTCCCTTCGACTTCGCCGCTGCGCGGCTACGCTCAGGGCGAACGGTTGTTATAGGTCTGACTGAACTGGCATTTCTTGAACTGCCCAGCATCCGACTCACGTGTGCCTTGGCCAACAGTAGCAGACTGCACTACAACACCCCGCGCTTCATCTGCTCCCTCTCGATCGACTCGAACAGCGCCTGGAAGTTGCCTTCGCCGAAGCCGAGGTTGCCCTTGCGCTGGATGATCTCGAAGAAGATCGGGCCGATCGCGTTCTGGGTGAAGATCTGCAGCAGCAGTTTCTTCTTCGTCTCGGCATCGGCGTCGATCAGGATCTTGTTCTTGCGCATGCGCGCAACGTCTTCGCCGTGGTTCGGGATGCGCTCGTCGATGACGTCGTAATAGGCGTTCGGCGTATCGAGGAACTCGACGCCGCTCGCACGCATCGCCTCGACCGTCGCGTAGATGTCATCGGTGAAGCAGGCGATGTGCTGGATGCCTTCGCCGCGGTACTGCAGGATGTACTCGTTGATCTGGCTCTTCGGATCGGGCGATTCGTTGAGCGGGATGCGCACCATGCCATCGGGCGCGCTCATCGCCTTGGACAGCAGGCCGGTCTTCGCACCCTTGATGTCGAAGTAGCGGATCTCGCGGAACTGGAACAGGCGCTCGTAGTAGTCCGCCCACTTCGACATGTTGCCGAAGTAGACGTTGTGGGTCAGGTGATCGATGAACGTGAGGCCGAAGCCCTTCGGCATCATCTCCGCTCCCGGCAGCCATTCCCAGTCCGGATCGTGGATCGTGCCCTTGTCGTCGTAACGGTCGACGATGTACAGCATGCAGCCGCCGATGCCTTCGATGACCGGCGCCGCGACCGCCTTGCTCGTTTCCTTGTTCTCGATCGACTGCGCGCCATTCTTCAGCGCCTGCACGCGCACCCACTCGGCAAGCTTGTTGACCCGGATCGCAAAACCGCACGCGCTCGGTCCATGTTTTGCCGCGAAGTCCGCGGCAAACGAATCCGGATCCTCGTTGATCAGGAACGTGCAATCGTTCTGCCGGTAGTTGTAGATCGGCCGCGCCTTGTGCCGCGCGACCTGGACGAAGCCGAGCTTGCGGAACAGCTCGTGCAGCGCGGCCGGCTCCGGCGAGGCGAACTCGACGAACTCGAAACCGTCGATGCCCATCGGGTTTTCGAACTGGGCAGGTTGCATTCCGGCCAGGGCCATGCCGGCCTGTGCTGCCGCGGACTGGGGTTGTGCGCTCATGTTCATCTCCACGCTCCGCCACGATGCGGAAACTTCAGGGAATCGCAGATGACTGGGTCGTGCCGCGATCGCGAACCAGGCTCGTGGTTTCCCGGCCTTCGCAATCACGGGCCGATTGCGTTAATATAGTTTCAATTGAAACCAATCGCAAGCGGCGGCGCAGAGTGACCGACAAGGCTGAACATCAGGTTCTCGAGCTCGAGCGATTCCTGCCGTACCGGCTGTCCGTGCTGTCCAATACGGTCAGCCAGGCGATCGCGGCCACGTACGAACGACGCTTCGCCCTGACGATCACCGAATGGCGCGTGATGGCCGTGCTGGGCCGTTACGACGGGCTTTCGGCGCGCGAAGTCGCCGAGCGCACGGCGATGGACAAGGTGGCCGTCAGCCGCGCGCTGGCGCGCCTGATCGGCGCCGGCCGCGTGCGCCGCCAGACTGCCGATCACGACCGGCGCCAGTCGGTGCTGCGCCTCAGCGCGAAGGGCTGGAAGGTCTACGACCAGGTCGCGCCGCTGGCGCTCGAACACGAGCAGCGCCTGCTCGCGCACCTCAACCCGGCGGAACAACGCTGGCTCGCCGACATTCTCGACAAGTTGTGGGATGCGGAGTTGGAAGAAATCGCGCGGTAGGGTGGGCCTTGGCCCACCGTTTTGTTGTCTTGACGCCAAAGAGCCGGTGGGCCAAGGCCCACCCTACCGAAATGATCTCCTTTGGATTGGAGCTGGATCCCGTGTCGTCGGCCATCCATGGCCTGCACGGGATGACTTCATCCTGAAGTCACTTCACGCCGTGCATGAGCTTGTTGATCAACGGCGCGATCAGGAACAACAGAACGCCGGAGCCGACCAGAGCCCAGAAACCGAACGTGTAACCGGACAGTGCCGACGACGTCGTCATACCCGATTCGCCGCTGACGGCGCTGGCGAAGATGCCGGACAGATTGTTGCCGGTGGCGATGCTCAGGAACCACCCGCCCATGGCGAAGCCGACGAGGCGGCTCGGCGCGAGCTTGGTCACCATGGAAAGTCCGATCGGCGACAGGCACAGTTCGCCGAGCGCCTGGATGATGTAAACCATGAACAAGGTCCAGAACGGAATCTTGTTCTGCGCGTCGACAAGCTGGGTCAACGCAAACATCAGAAGCAGGAACGCGATGCCGTTGCCGATCAGGCCGAGTCCGAACTTGCGCGGGATCGACGGTTCGCGATTGCGCTTGCCGAGCGCGACCCAGGCCATCGCGACGAGCGGCGCCAGCGCAATCACACCGATCGGATTCACCGACTGGAACCAGGCGACCGGAAACACCCAGTCGCCGAACGTGCGGTCGACGATTTTCTCTGCAAGGAAGTTGAATGACGAACCGGCTTGCTCGTAGAACATCCAGAACAGGATGTTGAAGACGAACACGATCAGCATCGCGATGACCTTGTCGCGCGGCACCGCGCCTTCGCGCACGCCTTCGATCAGCAGCATGACCGAAAGGCCGACGAACAACACGCCGAGCACCCAGGCCAGCACGTCCGCGCCGAGCTTGGCCAGCAACACGTACACGATCGGAACCAGGATCGCCGCGCCGACCAGGACGATGCCGATGTTGCGGCTGCCCGACCCTTCCACCGGCGGCTCGCCGATGCCTTTCAACTGGCGCCGTCCGAACCAGAACCAAAGGAAGCTCAGGATCATGCCGACGCCGGCGCTGGCGAACACGATCTTGTAGTTCTGCTGCATCGGCGTATCGGTGATGACGCTGGCAAGCCAGCCGGTCAATAGCGGCGAGATGAAGCTGCCCGCGTTGATACCCATGTAGAAGATCGTGAATCCGGCATCGCGCCGGAAGTCATTCTGCGCATACAGCTGGCCGACCATGGTCGAGATGTTCGGCTTGAACAAGCCATTGCCGACAATCACGAGCGAGAGCCCGAGTTCGAACACATCCATGCTCGGGATCATCATGACGAACAGGCCCGAGCCCATGATCACCGCGCCGAGCAGGATCGAGCGCTGGTAGCCGATCAGGCGATCCGCCGCATAGCCGCCGAGCAGTCCGGAGGCATAGACCAGCGCGAGATAAGCGCC
>DASSGP010000438.1:0-4188 GCA_035693405.1 Rudaea sp.
TGACGGGCCCTACGCCGATTCGAAGGAGCAACTGGGCGGCTACTACCTGATCGACGCGCCCGATCTGGATGCCGCGATCGCCTGGGCGAACCGCTGCCCGGGCGCCGGCCACGGCACGATCGAAGTCCGGCCGGTCTGGGAAATGTCGGCCTGATCCGCGGCGCATGAGTGCATGAGTCCGCATGAAGGCGGCGCCCAGGCGCGCAGTACGGCAGACGCGGTCGCGCGTCGCAGTTACGGCAAGCTCGTCGCCTTCCTCTCGGCGCGCACGCGCGATGTGGCCGCTGCCGAGGATGCGTTGTCGGAGGCGTTTGCTTCGGCGTTGACGGATTGGCCGCGCAACGGCTGTCCGTCAAACCCGGAAGCCTGGCTGTTGCTCGTCGCGCGCCGCAAGCTGATCGACCTTGGCCGCAGGCAGCGCAGCGGCGAGATCGCCGCGGAGGATTTGCGCGTGCTGGCCGAAGGTCTGGATGCCGCGTCGGCCGAGGCGGACACGGCGATCCCCGACCAGCGCCTTGCGCTGATGTTCGCCTGCGCGCATCCGGCGATCGATCCTGGCATTCGCTCGCCGCTGATCCTGCAAGTCGTGCTGGGGCTGGACGCGGCGAGCATCGCGTCGGCGTTTCTGATGTCGCCGTCCGCGATGGGCAAGCGCCTGGTGCGCGCAAAGGACAAGATCCGGCAGGCCGGTGTGCCGTTTCGCATTCCAGAGCGGGAGGAACTCGCGGATCGGCTCGAGTATGTGCTCGACGCGATCTATGCGGCGTTTGCCGAAGGCTGGGTGGACCCGACGGGCGCCGATGTCGCGCGCCGCGACCTGGCCGAAGAAGCCTTGTTCCTCGGCCGCCTCGTCGCCGGCCTGCTGCCGACGGCTGCCGAAGCGCTTGGTCTGCTCGCACTCATGCTGCATGCCGAGGCACGGCGCGCGGCGCGGCGCAACGCCGATGGCGAGTACGTGCCGCTCGCCGAGCAGGATCCTGAGCAATGGGACGCGCGCATGATCGACGAGGCCGAAGAGCTGTTGCGGCGCGCGAGCGTGCTCGGCGACGTGGGCCGCTACCAGCTCGAAGCAGCACTGCAATCGGCGCACGTCGATCACCGCCGCAGCGGCTACGCGGACTGGCAGGCTGTCGTGCGACTGTACGACGCCTTGTTCGAGCTGACCCGTTCGCCCGTAGTGGCAATCAATCGCACGCTGGCTGTCGCCGAATTGCACGGGCCAGATGCTGCACTGGAAGCGTTGCCGGATTCCGCCAGCGATACTCGCCTGCTCGAATACCAACCGTACTGGGCCGCGCGCGCCGAGCTGCTTACGCGCGCGGCCAAGTACGCCGAGGCCCGCAATGCCTACGAGATTGCGATCGGTCTTGAACGCGACCCGGCCGTGCGCGGATTTCTGCAGCGGCGGCAAGCGACACTGTCTGTCCAGAAACCTTGAATCCTCCCCGCCCGCGTTCACGCGACATGGACCCACGCGTTACTCGATACAACGCCTCAGCGAGCCGCCAGGATCCGCTCGATCGTTTCGAGTTCCGCCGCATCGAACGACGGGTTGGCCAGGCACGCGACGCATTCGTCGACCTGTTCCGGTTTGCTCGCGCCGATCACTACCGAGGTCAGCCGCTCGTCCTTGAGCAGCCACGCGAGCGCCACCTGGGCAAGGCTCTGGCCACGCGATTTCGCCACATCATTGAGCGCTTTGAGTTTGGCGATCAGCTGCGCGGTCAGCCTGTCGGGCGTCAACGCGCCGTTGCCTTTGTTCAGGACCGCACGCGAATCTTCCGGTATTCCGTCGAGGTACCTTCCTGTCAGCAGGCCCTGCGCGAGCGGTGAAAATCCGATGACGCCGACACCCTCCCTTCCCGCAGTCGGCAGCACGTCGCTCTCGGCGCTGCGGTCGAGCATCGAATAGCGTGGCTGGTGGATCGTGACCGGCGCCCAGTTGCGCGTGCGCACGACCTGCAGCGCCGCGGAGAAATGCGGTTCGGCGTAGCTCGAGATGCCGGCGTAGATCGCCTTGCCTTGGTGCACGAGCGTATCGAGCGCGCCGAGCGTTTCCTCGAGCGGTGTATCCGGATCGAAACGGTGCGAGTAGAAGATGTCGACATGATCGACGCCCAGCCGCCTGAGCGACTGCTCGCAACTCTCGAGCAGATGCTTGCGGCTGCCGCCTTCGCCATAGGGACCGGGCCACATGTAATACCCCGCCTTCGACGAAATCACGAGCTCGTGCCGCGGCATGCCGCGCAAAATGCGGCCGAACAGCTCCTCGCTCGCGCCCGCCGGGCTGCCGTAATTGTTCGCAAGGTCGAAATGCGTGATGCCGTGATCGAATGCCGTGTGCACGATCGAGCGCGTCGCCGCGTCATCGACGTAGCTGCCGGTGCCCTGCCACAAGCCGAAGCTGATCGCCGGCAGGCGCAGGCCGCTGCGCCCGCAGCGCCGATAGGTCATGCTGCCGTAACGATCAGGATTCATGGACATGGTTATCTGCGTTCGCCAAGAGTGGGTGCATCATGCTCGTGCGCGTTCCAGTGGCCGTCGAGACGGTCATAGTGTGGATGCAGCGACGCAATCTTGCCAGTCGGTATCGCGCAAGCCCTGCGCGCGCGGCGCAATGGCGACTATCGCGCAAAGGGTGGCGGCGATCATGCAATCCGCGCTGCTCGTCAACGGCTCCGAGGACAAAGCGACCGCGAGGAGGCCAGCTTCATGGTTGCGTGTTGCCCGCTGTCCTATCCCGGATCCGGCGTTACCGTGATCGTGCGCGATTTGAACGTGCGGTCGGTGTCGAGATTGCAGCCGTCCAGATAGAAGGCGATGTCGTTCTTGCCAGTGCGGCCGGGCTCCAGCGTCAGGCTGTAGATCGACGGATACCAGCCATCGAAGTCGGTGCCGTTGGGGTTGCCGCTGCACGGCTGCGCCGTCGACTGCGTATTCTCGATCATCTGCGGGGCGGTCCAGTCTTCGGCATCCAGACTGGTCGCCGTCGAGAAGAACCAGGCAAGTTGTCCTGCCGTGCTCGATACTTCGCAGACCATCGTCATCAGGTAGCGCTGCAGCGCCACGTTGAAGCTCAGGCCGGGTTGGTACTGCGTGCCGGTGCAGACGGGCGTCGCAAAAACGGTGCCGATCGGGGTGAACGGAACGACGTTCGTGCCGTCGCCGGTCAGCCCAGGCGACGTAAACCCGCCGGCACCGTCGGTGACGAGATACTTCTGAAACGTCAGCGGATTCGTCGTGCCGTCGAGCTGTGCGCGGGCAATCTGGATTGCAATCGCATGCGTGCTCGCGTCCGGCGCCGGATGATGCGCATAGACGACATACAGACAGCTGCCCTTGATGTAGGCGCTCGGAATCGCATCTCCGACCGCCGTGACGCTGGCGGCGTCGTAGGCCGGTTTCGGATCCGGACCGCCGATGATCGGATAGCGCAACGTACCGGGAGTAAGGCCCGGCGCCGGCCAGGTGACGCCATTGTCGCTCGAACGCGCGAACCCGGCGGTCGCGTAGTACGGCTGCACGTTGTGCCACACCATCGCAGCGTCCTCGCGACAATGGTTCTCGCCTTCGTAGATCATCATGAGATTGCCCGTTGGCAACGTCGGATCCTGGAGCACCGATCCCGGCGCGGCGTAGTTTTCGTCGAACAGCGTATTGAGGTATGCCGGATCACTGACGCTGGCACACTGGCCGAAAGGCTTCGGCGATCCGAGCACCGGCGAGGTGTACCCGGGAGCCAGCGACCAGGTCTGCAGGTCGTTGCTCGCCTGCAGCACGACCGCGCCCGTGCTGGCGGAAACGCGCGCGGCCTCGAAAAAAGTGTACGTCGCGCCCGCCATTGCTGGCGGCAGAAAAGAGGAATGCTCGTCCGGCAGGAGATCCACTCCCGCCGGCGGTACTATCGCTGTCTCCGCGCCCGCCGAAATTGTCGGCCCGATGCCGAAGCCGTTCGAAAAAACCAAATCCGGTGGTGCTCCGCAAGGCTCCAACGCATGCGCCGCGACCGCGGCAGTCGCCATTGCAAGAGCCAGCAACGAAGAACTGAGACGACAGGCGTTGTCCATGATCGCGCCTCGCAACACTGCTGCATGCATGCGCTATCCGCATGCGCGACCCCCAGTGCCCGCTAACGCCGATGTCGATGCGGCGTTGACGCAAGATTAGCGTGATCCACCTGACGATCTT
>DASSGP010000439.1:0-2665 GCA_035693405.1 Rudaea sp.
CTTCATCACGACGCATTTGCTGCCGTATTGGGAAAAATTTCCGCGCAAGGACGCGATCGGTCTCGGCGTGCTGCAGCGCTACGACGACCTGCAGAAGCACTTTCCCGGCAAGCGCATCCTGGTCGGCGAAGTCGGCTGGCCATCGGCCGGCGATCGCAAGGAGCTTGCGACGCCGTCGATCGAGGACGAATCGCAATTCCTGCGTCAGTGGGTTCAGGTGGCGGCGGCACGCCACATCGACTACTTCATCGTCGAAGCATTCGACCAGCCGTGGAAGGAACCGTTCGAAGGCCGCGTCGGTTCCTACTGGGGCGTGTTCAATGCCGACCGCCAGGAGAAGTTCGCGTTCACCGGCAGCGTCACCGAGGATCCGGCCTGGCCGTGGAAGGCGATCGTCGCGTCCTTGATCGCGCTGTTGCCGATGTTCTGGTTCGCGCGCCACTTCATCCGCTTTCGCTGGGTTGGCCTGCTGTTCTTCTGCGTGCTGATCCAGCTTTCGGCATCGGTGCTCGTGTGGTCATCCACGCTGCCGTACGCGTTCTATCTCAGTCCGTTCGACTGGGCGATGCTGATCGTGTTGTTCCCGGCGCAGCTGGCGATCATCTTCATCCTGCTGATCAACGGCTTCGAATTCACCGAAGTGATGTGGCGGCCACACTGGCGGCGCGAATTCGGCTTGCTCACGCCGCAGCCGGGCGATCCGCAGCCGTTCGTGTCGATCCATCTGGCCTGCTGCAACGAGCCGCCGGAGATGGTGATCCTGACGCTCGACTCGCTCGCCGCGCTCGACTACGAGAACTTCGAAGTGCTCGTCATCGACAACAACACGAAAGAGGACGAGGTCTGGAAGCCGGTCGAGGCGCATTGCCGCGCGCTCGGCGAGCGCTTCCGCTTCTTCCATCTGAATCCATGGCCGGGCTTCAAGGCGGGCGCTTTGAACTTCGGCCTCAAGCAGACCTCGCCGCATGCCGACGTCGTCGCCGTCGTCGATGCGGACTACGCGGTGCGCGCCGACTGGCTCAAGGCGCTCACCGGCTATTTCGTCGATCCGAAGATCGCCGTCGTGCAGTGTCCGCAGGCGCACCGCGACTGGGAGCACAACGCGTTCCGGCGCATGACGAACTGGGAATACGACGGCTTCTTCCGCATCGGCATGCATCATCGCAACGAGCGCAACGCCATCATCCAGCACGGCACCATGACGATGGTCCGGCGCGGCGCGCTCGAAGCGACCGGCGCCTGGAGCGAATGGACGATCTGCGAGGATGCCGAACTTGGCCTGCGCCTCATGCACGCCGGCTATGACACGATCTACGTCGACGAACTCATGGGGCGCGGTCTCACGCCGGCCGATTTCACCGCCTACAAGTCGCAGCGCTACCGCTGGGCGTTCGGCGCGATGCAGATCCTCAAGGCGCGCTGGCACTGGCTGACCGAACGCGGACCACTGACCGGCGGCCAGCGCTTCCACTTCTTGACCGGCTGGTTCTCGTGGTTCGCCGACGCGCTGCATCTGGCGTTCACGGTGCTCGCGCTGACCTGGACGATCGGCATGATTGCCAAGCCGAAGTATTTTCCGCTGCCGCTGGATCTGTTCATCTATCCGATCCTGGGATTCTTCGTCTTCAAGGCAGCGTTCGGCATTATCCTGTACCGCGTGCGCGTGCCGTGCTCATGGAAGGACACGATCGCGGCATCCATTGCCAGCATGGGCTTGAGTCACGCGATCGCGCGGGGTATCTACATCGGCCTCGGCAAGAAGCACGGCGAATTCGTGCGCACCGCCAAGAGCCGGCGCCTGCACAAGAAGCCGAGCGCGTTCACCTCGGTGCGCGAAGAACTGCTGCTGCTGATCGCAATCGTGCTGGCGATTTTCGGCGTGCTGCAGGTCGTCGACCAGGTGACCGCCGTGCTGCGCCATAAAGAGCTCGACGAGTTCCTCGCCGGCACGCCGTTGCTGACCCATTACATCGAGGGTAAGCTCTGGGTTGCGATTCTTGCGGCGCAGGCGATTCCATACGTTTCGGCGTTGATTGGCGCGACGGTGGCGGCGAGATCGGGAGAGAAGGCAGGCTGACAGCGCAAGACCGAAAGTCCAAGGATTTGTAAGGAGAGGACTATGCGGAACGGAAGCACCCTGGTTGCTGCGGCGTGGCTCACCGCCGCGGCTGTTGCTCCAGCGCAAGCCGGTACGAACGCGCTCGATGCGGCATTCGGCAGCGGCGGTTTCGTCGCACTCGAGCCGGCTCCATCGACCGGATACGTCCTGGAACTGCGCGCCCTCGCGATCGATAGCGACGGCAGCATCGTGGTAGCCGGACGCGTGGGTGCCGGCGCTGCCGTGGGAAAGCTCCATGGCGACGGCAGCTGGGACCCGACCTTCGGCGACCACGGCGTGTACGTGCTGCCGGATACCGGGGCGTCCGCGCCGGGCGGCGGCGAGATCCACAATATCGTCATACTGTCCGATCACAGCATCGTTGCGGCAGGTGGCGCTTACGTCAATTTCGCCACCGAGTTCACGACATGCACGCTGATGCTGAAGCTGACCTCGGGCGGCGCGCTCGATACGGCCTTCGCGCCCGATCACAGCGGCAGTTTCTGTTTCGATTTCGCTGCCAACACGAACAACTACACCTGGTTTCGCCACAATGAAGGCTTCGTC
>DASSGP010000440.1:0-5825 GCA_035693405.1 Rudaea sp.
AGCGTGATCGCTCCGAAAGGCGACCGGTCGGCGCCGGTCGCCTCGAAGCACGCGTCGCTATTCCTTCCAGGTCGGCACCCTGCCCGGGGTCCATGGCGCGCCGGCTGCTTCAGCGGCATTTTCCAGTGCCACCAAGTCGACGGTGATCAGCGCGCGCAACTGCTCGAGCACCGGCGAGAACTGCTGTGCCGCGATCTCGTAATTGCGCTTGTGCGTCATCGTGGCGTCGGCAGTCGAGTTCCAGTGGCCGGAGACGATCTGGTTGACGCGGTCGGCAATCGAATTCGGCCGCGGCTCGTTGTACTTGCCGCGAACCGGATCGCCGCTGAGCGCTTCCTGGATGTCCTTCAACCTTGCCTCGAGCGCACGCGCGCGGTCCTGCAACACCGGATCGGCGCGCGGCGTGTCGGCCAGGGCCTTCTTCAGATGGTTGATGCGCGTCTGCGCCTCTCCGGCTGCGCTGACCGCACCGAGCACCGCGCGCTGCAACTTGCCGGTCTTGGTCTGGAACGCGAGCAGCGCGCCGCGGTCGGCTGGCGGTAGCGTGTCGCCGCCGAGCGGCGCCGCATCGAAGGTCTGCGGTTCGCCCTTCGGCACGAGCTTGCCCTCGATGCGCTCGGCCAGCGCGACGCGGTACTTGCCAGGCGCGACCAGTGGCCCAACCGGCGCGGGATCCCATGGATCGCGCTCTTTTTGCGTGAGATCGGTCGGCACAGACGGCGGATAACGCAGATCCCAGGCTACGCGCTGGATACCGGCCTTTGCCGGTCCTTCGATCTGGCGCACGATGTTGCCGTCCACGTCGCTGACCGTCAGCACGACAGTGGGCGTTTCCTCGCGCAGTTCGCGCTTGAGTTCGTCCCACGACGGATAGTGCGAGTCGAGGTTCTTCTTCGCCTGTTCCTTCTCCGCATCCTGGCGCGTCTTCGCCCGCGTCTTCAATTCGCTCTTCAGGTAGTACGTGAACACGGCGCCGAGCGGCGGATTAGCCGCGGTGTAGAACTGGTCGCCGTTGGAGCCCGCATCGGTGCCGCCGAACGGCGACGTCGGGGCGAACGTGAATGCCTGCTTGACCGGAAACAGCACGGCGTCCTTGGCCAGTTCCGCGTCGCTGATTGCGCGCAGCGGCGAGTAGTCGTCGAGCACATAGAAACCGCGGCCGAACGTCGCGGCAACGAGGTCGCCCTCACGTTTCTGGATGGCCAGATCGCGTACCTGGATCGTCGGCATGCCCCCCTTGAGCTGAATCCAGCGCTTGCCGCCGTCGGGCGTGAAGTACACGCCGAACTCGGCGCCGGCGAACAGCAGGCCCGGCTTCACCGGGTCCTCGACGACCGCATACACGCTGCCGCGATCCGGCAGGTTCCCGGTGATGCTGGTCCAGCTCTTGCCGAGGTCCGTGCTCTTCAAAACGTACGGCTTGAAATCGCCCGCCTTGTGATTGTCGAACGATGCGTACAGCGTGTTGGTGTCGTGCTGCGAGAACAGCACGCGCGACACGTACGTACGCTCCGGCACGCCGGGAAAATGTTCGATCTTGCGCCACGCGCCGCCGCCGTCCTCGGATACCTGGATCAGCCCATCGTCGGTGCCGACCGCGAGCAGGCCTTCCTTGCGCGTGCTCTCTGACAGCGCGACGATGTTGCCGTAGAACGATGTCGAGGCATTCTTCGCGACCGTATCCGGTCCCCATACGCGGCCCATCAGCGGCAGTTCGTTGCGGTTGATCTGGCGCGTCAGATCGCCGCTCACCGGCGTCCAGGTATTGCCGCGATCGTCGCTGCGGAACAGGCGCTGCGCAGCGAGATAAATGCGGGTGTGCTGGTGCGGACTGACGATCAGCGGCGAATCCCAGTTCCAGCGCAGCGGCGGATCGTTCGCGCCGGCCTGCGGCTGGATGTCGACGGTCTCGCCGGTGCGTTTGTCGAAGCGCGCGATCCCGGCATGCTGCGACTCGGCGTACACGATGTTCGGGTCGGTCGGATCGACGACCGGCTGGAAGCCGTCGCCCTCGACCATGATGAACCAGTCGGAATTGACGATGCCGTTGGCCGAGCGGTTGCGCGACGGACCGCCAATGGAATTGTTGTCCTGCGTGCCGCCGTAGATGTTGTAGAACGGCGTCGCGTTGTCGAGCCCGACCTTGTAGAACTGCGACAACGGCAGGTTGTCGCTCCACTTCCAGGTCGCGCCGCGGTCCCAGCTTTCATAGATGCCGCCGTCGCAGCCGGCGAGCAGATGGTCGCTGTCGTCGGGGTCGATCCACAGCGCATGGTTGTCGACATGCTTGTGCTTCTCGCCGACCTTGCGCATCGTCTTGGCGCCGTCGTCGCTGACGTGCATCCACGTGTCCATCGAATACACGCGGTCGGCGACGTTCGGGTCCGCCACGATTTCGTTGTATGCCTGCGGACTCGTGCTGACGTAATCGGAACGCTTCTCCCAGTTCTCGCCGCCGTCGATGGAACGAAACATACCGGATTCCTTGCCGGCCGCTTCGATAATCGCGTACATCGTGTCGGGCTTGGCCGGCGAGATCGCCATGCCGATGCGGCCCATGTCGACCTTCGGCAGGCCGTTCGTGATCTTGCGCCAGTTCTTGCCGCCGTCAGTCGATTTGCGCAGTCCCGATTCCGGGCCGCCGTCGATCAGCGTCCACACGGCGCGACGACGCTGGTAGGTCGTGGCGAACATCACGTCGGGATTGCGCGGATCGATGAGCACTTCGTTGACACCGGTGTGCGGCGAAGTTTCGAACGCCTTGGTCCAGGTCTTGCCGCCGTCGCGCGTGACGTACAGGCCGCGCTCGCCGCCGTCCTTCCAGAGCGGACCTTGCGCCGCGACCCAGACCACGTTCGAGTCGCGCGGATCGATCGCGATCGTCGAAATGTGCTCGGAGGTCTTCAGCCCCATGTTTTTCCAGGTCGTGCCGCCGTCGAGTGACTTGTACACGCCGTCGCCGTACTGCACTGCGCGCTGCGAGTTGTTCTCGCCGCTGCCGACCCAGATCGTGAGCGGATTCTTGCGATCGATCGTCACGCTGCCGATCGAGTACGAGCCCTCGCCGTCGAAAATCGGCTTCCACGTGGTGCCCGCGTTCGTGGTCTTCCACACCCCGCCGGTTGCCGCGGCGACATAACGGATGTTCTTGTTTGTCGGGTCGACCGCGAGGTCGGCGATGCGCCCCGACACCATGGCCGGACCGATGCTGCGCAGCGCGAGGCCCGAGAATGTCTCGGACTTCATCGGGCCGGTGTCCTCCTTCTTCTTCGAAGCGGTGTCGGAGTCCTTTGAGTCCTTGGCCTCGCTGCTGTCGGCGGGCTGGGCTTGCGTCGCACCCTGCGACCACAGCAGCGCGCCGACCGTCATTGCGAGGAGCAAAGCAGCCAGCAGCAATTGCGAAGGAATGCGAAATTTGCTCGACACGTTGGCGGCTCCAGACGACGGGGTCGCGCGAGCATACTTGAGCCGGTGCGGGTTTTGCCCATGCCGGTCGGCATCCCTGAAATGAGGTCAGAGTCTTTTTTCCGCGAGCGCCAGGCCGATCGCGGATCACGAAAAATGACGATGACCCCATTTTTCGGTGCATCCGGTCGAGCTGCAGCGAGCTTTCGATGCCTTGGGCCTTGCCGCGGTCGCCGGGGTTGTCTGCACCACTCCGCGACGCCCTCAAGCGACAGCCGCGCTGTGTCGCCTGGCCTACTGGATTGCCGCCATTGTCATGTAGGTGCTGATGTCGGTGACGAGATTCTGGATCCACGCCATGTAGTTCTTGTGGATCAGCTTCTCGCCGTCGCTCTTCACCTCGTACTTGAGGCCGGTGCTGGTGATGTAGTTGATCCGCACCTGTTGGCGGTCGTAGGTGATGCCGATGCGCGAGGTGAATTCGCGCCGGTCGTAGCTGGCCGTGATCTTGCCCGGCTCGTCGCTGACGACCAACCATTCGCGCTTGATCAACGCCTGCTTGACCACCTTTTCGACCTGCACCAGGTCCAGCTTGGACGGAACGGCAATCGGTGCCGGGTCGGCCAGCGGCGCCTGGCGAAACGCCATCAGCAGGAACAGCAGCGGCAGCAACAGCAATACTCGCTTCTGCATCATTTTCTTATCCCTGTGACGATGCGACCGGACGTCCCGGTCCGTCGCGATACTACATGAGCTTGCGCGCCATCGCGCATCCACGTCACGCCGCGCGACCCGAGACCCCGGCTCCAACCGCACGATGCTTCGCCAGTGCCTCGTCGTCCAGGCCCGTCCGATCGTCCGCGTCGACGTTCCAGATGTCGTACCAGTTGAACCAGTTGTACGGATCGTCGCGCACGTAATGCTCGATGCGCGACACGTAGCGTTGCACGGCCGCGCGCAATTCCACTCCGGAGCCGCGGCGCGGCAATACCAGCCGTTCGGCGAACAGTTCGAAGTACAGGTCGTAGCGGTTGCCGCCGCGATACATGCCGAAACAGAGCACGATCGGGCAGTCGAGAATGGCGCCGATCCGGAACGGCGCGACCGGAAACGCGGCCGGTGCGCCGAAGAAGTCCACGGCCGTGGTTTTTTCGTGCGGCCGCGCACGATCGGCGAGCACCGCCGCCACCTTGCCGTTGCCGATCGCCTCGCCAAGAGCCAGCACGATGTCCATGCCGCACGCCGACGCGTCGATCACGTTGCGGTGGAACTCCGGATTGATCGCGTTCAACAGTTGCGTCAGCGCAGGCGTCTGCTTCCGATCATAAACCACGCTGACCTTGACGTCCGGCGTCTTCGTTGCGGCAACCCGCAGCACTTCGAAGCTGCCGACATGCGAACCGAGCAGCAACACGCCTTTGCCGCCGCGCGTGCGCGAAATCAGTTCGTCGAGCCCGTGCATGCGGACGTCGAAGCGCGCGAAGCTGTCGGCCAGCAGGAACACGCGATCCAGGATCGTCGATGCGAAACGGTGGATGTGACACATGACGTCCCGCGCGCTGGCCGGCCGGCCGAGCGCACGTCCCAGGAACAGGTACGACATGCGCCGCTCGAACGGACGTCGGAAGTAGAAGTACAGCGTGATCGGATACAGGATTGAGCGCGCAACGCGACGCCCGAGCTTCAGCCCGATCGTGCGGATGAGCCAGATCGCGAACCATCCACCGCCTTCCGGGCGCCCGGTCCAATGCTGAGTCACTGCTGCTCCCTCGACGTTTCTCACAATCCATACTCGATGCCGGCGCTTGGGCTGCGAATTATAGCGACCGCGCGAAACGGCTACCGCCACATGAGACACGCAACGCTGCCGCGCCGGCGGCTCCGGTGGCCTGTTTCACCCGGTAAGACTCCGCCGCGGGGTCGGCGGCCCTTCAGCCAGATCACCCGGCGGCTCCGAATCGCGGGGTGGTCTGTTCCCCTGCTCTGCTACAATTACGCCCCTTGCGCGCCGCTCGGCGCAGCCAGTATTCCCTGTTTTCGGAGCTTCCATGTCTGCATCCATTCTCAAGGCGCTCGGTCTCGCCGCGGCCGAATCCGGCACTTATCTCGGCAACGGCGAGTGGTCGAAAACGACCGGCGCCGGAACGATCGAAGTCGTCAATCCGAGCACGCACGAAATCATCGGCCGCGTGCATGCCAGCACGGCGGCGGACTATGACAGCATAGTCCAGCGCGCGCAGGAAGCGTTCAAGGTATGGCGCACGACGCCGGCGCCGCGTCGCGGCGAAGCCGTGCGCCTGTGCGGCGATGCGCTGCGCAAGCACAAGGACGCACTCGGCTCTCTGGTCGCGCTCGAGATGGGCAAGATCAAGCCCGAGGGCGACGGCGAAGTGCAGGAGATGATCGACATCGCGGATTTC
>DASSGP010000441.1:0-18847 GCA_035693405.1 Rudaea sp.
CGTTCATTCGGCCGCCTGGATCTTGTAGCCGCAACCGCGCACGGTGCGGATCAACGTCGATCCGTCGCCCGCATCGACCTTGCGCCGCAGCCGCGCGATGTGCACATCGATGACGTTCGTGCCGGGATCGAA
This sequence comes from Rudaea sp., assembly GCA_035693405.1. Lineage (GTDB taxonomy): Bacteria > Pseudomonadota > Gammaproteobacteria > Xanthomonadales > Rhodanobacteraceae > Rudaea. Next base: position 133 of record DASSGP010000441.1, read on the forward strand.
GTGATAGCCCCAGACACTCTCGAAGATCATCGTGCGCGTGAGCACCTGGTCGGAATTGCGCATCAGGAATTCGAGCAGGCGGAATTCGAGCGGCAGCAGTTCGAGCGTCACCTCGCCGCGGCGCGCGCGCCGCGCGATCAGGTCGAGTTCGAGATCGCCGACACGCAGCACCGTATCGGGCGCACCGGCGCGCCGGCGGCGCAGCAGCACTTCGACCCTGGCGGCCATCTCGTCCGGCGCAAACGGCTTGGTCAGGTAATCGTCGCCGCCGGCGCGCAGGCCGCGCACGCGCGCATCAACATCGCTCAACGCACTGATCATCAGCACCGGCGTGTCGACGCCGGCGCGGCGCAACTCGGTGACGACGGCAAGACCGTCCATGCCTGGCAGCATGCGGTCGAGCGTGATCGCGTCATAGCCGCCGCGCAGTGCCTGATCCAGACCCGTGCGGCCGTCGCCGACACACTCGACTTCGTTGCCGTAGGCCTGCAGCTCGGACACGATTTCGCGTGCCGTGACCGGGTCGTCTTCGATGGTCAGGATCCTTGCCATGACGGGCTCATATTACTGCAGGCCGGCTGCACCGCGCCGCGCGACGTCGGCTTCGGGCCGGCGCCAAACCGGTCGAGGCCATACAATTGCGCAACAAGGTCGAATCCGATCGGTGAGGAATGAGCGCCATCCTGGTCCTGTGCACGTGCCCCGACGAAAGCGTCGCCGAGCGCATCGCCGCTGCGCTGGTCGAAGAACGCCTGGCGGCCTGCGTCAACCGCCTTCCGGCGGTTGCCTCGACCTACCGCTGGAAGGGCGAGGTCCATCGCGACAGCGAATGTCTCCTGCTGATCAAGACCACGAATGAACGTTTCGATGCGTTGCGTGAACGTATCGTGGCGCTGCATCCGTATGAACTCCCCGAGGTCATCGCGGTCGATGTGGCCAGGGGTCTGCCGCCGTATCTCGCCTGGATTGCTACCGAAACGCAGTCTTGATGCAAGCTCGGCGCGCCTGCGCCGGTCGTTTATGCATTATTTGAAAAGTGCGGCCATGGATGGCCGCTTCGTGATCCTCGCGATCAGGGATGAGCGCTTAAATATGGAAAAGTGCGGCCATAGATGGCCGCTTCTTGATCCTCGCGCTCATGGATGAGCGCATAAACCAATGAGACAATGCCTTGATGAACCGACTGCAAGCCACTGTATATGCGCTCGTCGCCATGCTTGGCACGGCGACCGCCCTCGCCGCCGAGGAGGACAACCTCCTGCCGGTCGAGGAGGCGTTCAAGGTCGAGGCGCATGCGGTCGATCGCGGCACGATCAAGCTCGACTTCGAGATCGCCGACGATTACTACCTGTATCGCGAGCGCATGAAGACCAAGAGCGTCGATGCGAGCGTCACACTCGGCGCGCTCGATCTGCCTGCCGGTGAGAAGAAGCACGACGAATTCCTCGGCGATGTCGAGGTGTATCACCACGGCTTGAGTGCGATGCAACATCTGACGGCACCTGCGTCGGCCACGAAGCTTGCGTTGGAACTGCGCTACCAAGGCTGCCACCAGGTCGATCCGAAGATCTGCTTCCCGCCGCAGAAAGTCGTGTTGAATGTCGATCTGCCCGCGGCGGCGGCCGGCGCAAGCGCAGCTCCGACGTCGTTGAGCGCAGCACTGGCCGCACCGGCACCTGGCGCCGGAATTCTCGGCGATAACCAGCCACTGCCGCCCGAGCAGGCGTTCGTTTACGAAGCGATCGCTACCAGTGCGAACGAAGTGCTCGCGCGATTCACGATGCCGAAGGGCTACTACCTGTATCGCGACAAGACGAGTTTCCGTCTCGCCGACAGCGGCGACGGCAAACTCGGCCCACCGCGCTGGCCGGCCGGTCAACAGCATACCGATGAAAATTTCGGCGCGACGACCGTCTACTTCAACCAGGTCGAAGTGCCATTGCCGGTTTCGCGCAGCGATGCGGCGGCGCGCAGCGTGAATGTCGAGAGCAGCTTCCAGGGCTGCAAGGAAAACAGCGTTTGCTATCCGCTCATGACGCGCCAGGTGCGCGTCGACCTGCCAGCCGCTGGCGCAACTGCTTCTTCCGCTGCCGCGGGCAGCCCGGTCGAGGCAGCTGCGCCAGCGGCCGAGGATTTCGGCGGCGATGCGGGCCAGGTGCAGCGCGCGCTGCATGGCTCGCACCTGGCCGGGCTGTTCTGGTTCTTCGTCTTCGGCCTTGGCTTGGCGTTCACGCCGTGCGTGTTTCCGATGATCCCGATCCTGTCCGGCATCATCGCCGGCGCCGGCGACAACATTTCCACCCGGCGCGCGATCGTGCTTTCGGTCGTCTACATCCTGGCCAACGCCGCGATCTTCACGCTGGCCGGCGTGATCGCCGGCCTCGCCGGCAAGAACCTGCAGGCCGCGTTCCAGACGCCGTGGGTGCTGTGGAGTTTCGCCGGCCTGTTCGTGCTGCTGTCGTTGTCGATGTTCGGCTTCTACGAACTGCAGCTGCCGAGTTCGTGGCAATCGAAAATCGCGAACGTCAGCAACACGCAGTCGGGCGGCTCGCTGACCGGGGTCGCGGTCATGGGTGCGTTGTCGGCGCTGATCGTCGGCCCGTGCGTGACACCGCCGCTCGCGGCGGCCGTCATCTATATCGCGGAGGCTCACGATCCGGTGTTCGGCGGCGCCGCACTGTTTTCGCTCGCCCTCGGCATGGGGGCGCCCTTGATCGTATTCGGGGCCAGCGCCGGCAAGCTGCTGCCGCGCGCCGGCGCATGGATGGACGCGGTCAAGGCCGTGTTCGGCGTGACCTTCCTGGGCCTGGCGATCTGGATGCTGTCGCGCATTCTCGATGGCGTCTGGATCATGCTGATGAGCGGCGCGCTCGCGGTTGCCTGCGCGGTCTATCTCGGCGCGCTCGAACGGCTGCCGGACGGCGCCTCCGGCTGGCGGCGGCTGTGGAAAGCGCTCGGCGTCGTCCTGCTGATTGCCGGCGCGGCCGAACTGGTCGGCGCCGCTGCCGGATCGAACGACCTGCTCCAGCCGCTGCGTGGTTTGAGCGCGGGTACTGCCGCGGGATCGGCCAACGCGGCCGCGGCGGAATTGCCGTTCAAGCGCATCAAGACGTCAGCCGATGTCGATCGCGAACTCGCCGCAGCCAAGGCGGCCGGCAAGCCCGTGATGCTCGATTTCTACGCGGACTGGTGCGTGTCGTGCAAAGAAATGGAAAAGTTTACTTTTTCCAAAACCGAGGTGCGCGCGGCGTTGGCCGGTTTCGTCCTGCTGCAGGCCGACGTCACCAAGAACGACGACGACGATCAGGCGCTGATGCGCCGCTATCATATCGTCGGCCCGCCTGACACATTGTTCTATGGCGCCGATGGCGGCGAAAAGCCGGCGCTGCAACTGGCCGGATTCGAGGAAACCGCGAAATTCCTCGCGCGCGTCGCCGCGGCGACGAAGTAGACGGCCATTGTTTTTTGCTCGCTAAAGAATGACGAGCTAAAAGGCTTCGGCTATCTGGCTTAAACTACGGGCATGTTCGATCGCTCCAATCTTATTGTCGTCGCCGTGGCGATCCTCGGCGCCGTTCTCGGTCTGCTCGCCGGAGGCTGGTACCGGCAAGCGCCGGAAGTAGGCGCGCCACCCGGCGTCTCGGTTCTGCGCAAGGGCGACATGCGCGCCGACCCGGCACTTGCCGATCTCGAGGGCCAGCCGCGCCGCCTCGGCGAGTGGGATGGCCGACTTGTGCTCGTCAACTTCTGGGCCACATGGTGCGGACCTTGCCGCGACGAAATGCCCCTGCTCGACCATTCCGGAGCGGTTTTTGCCGACAAAGGCCTGCAGGTGGTCGGCATTGCGATCGATGATGTCGAGGCCGTGCGCGGTTTCCTCAAGGAGAACCCGGTGCGCTATCCGATCCTGCTAGATGTCGCGAACGGCGTCGATCCTTCCGTTATCTTCGGCGATACTCGCCAAGTTTTACCGTTTAGCGTACTGATCGGACGCGATGGGCGGATCGTCGATCAGCGTGCCGGATCGTTTTCCCAGAATTCACTTACGGCTTGGCTGCAGCCGCACCTGTAAGCCTTTGATTAGCGCCAGCTTCCGGCAAATCTTCGGAAATTGTCGGCTAACGCCGGCGAACTAGGCATCATCGTGCTGGACAACGCCGAGACGCTCGCGCACACTTGCGCGCCTTGACCGGGCCGAACGCCCGCGCGTATCGGCAAACAAGTGGCAAAAATTCTCGTACTGCACGGCCCGAACCTCAATCTGCTCGGCACACGCGAGCCGGAGATCTACGGGCGCGCCACCCTGGCCGAGATCGATTCCGACCTGGCCGCGCGCGCAACCGAAGCCGGACACAGCGTCGAGAGTTTCCAGTCGAACGCCGAACACGAACTGATCGGGCGGGTGCAGCGCACCCGGACCGACGGCACCGCATTCATCCTGATCAACCCGGCCGCCCTGACCCACACGTCGATCGCCCTGCGTGACGCGCTGGCGGCAGTCGGCGTCCCGTTCATCGAGGTACATCTGTCCAACGTGCACGCGCGCGAAGCGTTCCGCCATCACAGCTATTTCAGCGATCTGGCAGTGGGCGTGGTCTGCGGACTTGGGCCGGTGGGCTACACCTTGGCCTTGACCGCAGCCATGCAGCGGCTGCCACGCGGCGACTGATTGACCCACCGGCGTTTTCGAAACCTTCTTCCGACGTTCCGCTGACGCGGCACTTTCAACACGACGAGGCCCACCGTGGACCTGCGCAAGATCAAGAAACTCATCGACATACTCGAAGATTCCAACCTTGCGGAACTCGAGATCCGCGAAGGCGAGGAATCCGTTCGGCTGAGCCGGATGCCGAAGGGCTTCGCCGTCACCCAGGGTGCCGCTGCGCAGACCCAAGTGCATGTCGAACCGGCGCGCGCGCCGGTTGCCGGCACATCCGCGCACGCTGCGGCCGCGCATGCGCAGGCCGCGCCCGCCGGCAAGGAATTGCCGGCAGGCCACGTGCTGCGTTCGCCGATGGTCGGCACGTTCTACGCGTCGGCGAATCCGGACTCGCCGCCGTTCGTGAAAGTCGGCCAGTCGGTCAAGGCCGGCGAGACGCTCGCGATCATCGAGGCAATGAAGATGTTCAACCAGATCGAGGCCGATATCGCCGGCACGATCGTGGCCGTGCTTGCCAGCAACGGCCAGCCGGTCGAGTTCGACGAACCTCTTTTTGTGATTGGCTGATGCAAGAGCATGGACGAGCATGAAAGCACGTAGCACCACCCGCACCCCCTCGTCCCTCGCCCCTCGTCCCTCGCCCCTATGCTAGACAAAGTCGTCATCGCCAACCGCGGCGAAATCGCCCTGCGCGTGCTGCGCGCCTGCCACACGCTCGGCATCAAGACCGTCGCCGTGCATTCGACCGTCGACCGCAATCTCAAGCACGTCGGCATGGCCGACGAGTCCGTCTGCATCGGGCCGGCGCCGGCGGCGGAAAGTTACCTGAACACGCCGGCGATCATCGCCGCTGCGGAAGTCACCGATTCCACGGCGATCCATCCGGGCTACGGCTTCCTGTCCGAGAACGCCGACTTCGCCGAGCGCGTCGAACAGTCGGGTTTCATCTTCATCGGCCCGACCGCGAGCGTGATCCGTCTGATGGGCGACAAGGTGCAGGCGATCAAGGCAATGAAGGAAGCCGGCGTGCCGTGCGTGCCCGGCTCGGGCGGGCCGCTCGGCGACGATGCGGGCGAGAATGCGCGTATCGCGCGCGACATCGGTTACCCGGTCATCATCAAGGCTTCGGGTGGCGGTGGCGGACGCGGCATGCGCGTCGTGCACACCGAAGCGCACCTGGGCAATGCCGTGTCGATGACCAAGTCCGAGGCCAAGGCAGCGTTCGGCAACGATCAGGTCTACATGGAGAAGTTTCTCGAGAATCCGCGCCACGTCGAAATCCAGGTGCTCGCCGACGGCCAGGGCAACGCGATCCATCTCGGCGAGCGCGACTGCTCGATGCAGCGCCGTCACCAGAAGGTCGTCGAGGAAGCGCCCGCGCCGGGCATCAGTGCCGCGCAGCGCGAGCAAATCGGCAAGGTCTGCGTCGAAGCCTGCGTGCGCATCGGCTATCGCGGCGCCGGCACGTTCGAATTCCTGTACGAGAACGGCAAGTTCTACTTCATCGAAATGAACACGCGCATCCAGGTCGAGCATCCGGTGACCGAGATGATCACCGGCGTGGATCTGGTGCGCGAACAACTGCTGATCGCGGCCGGCGAGAAACTCTCGTTGCGCCAGCAGGACGTCAAGTTCACCGGCCATGCGATCGAGTGCCGCATCAACGCCGAGGACCCGAATACGTTCATGCCGTCGCCCGGAACGGTCAAGCGCTTCCATCCGGCCGGCGGCCCCGGCGTGCGCATGGACACGCACATCTACGACGGCTACCGCATTCCGCCGAACTACGATTCGATGATCGGCAAGTTGATCGTGCACGGCCGCGACCGCGACACGGCGATCGCGCGCATGCGCATCGCGCTCGGCGAGCTGGTCATCGACGGCGTCAAGACGAACATTCCGCTGCAGCAGCGCATCCTCGCGGATGGCGGCTTCCAACAGGGCGGGCAGAACATCCACTATCTGGAAAAGCGAATTGCCGAGCAGCGCGAGACGGCAATTGCGCTCGGGTAATCCGACTGCCAAGACGTAGAGTCGTGAAATCGTACGGCCGGACGAAAATGCAGGAGTAATTTTCGTCCGGCGCTTCGCGCCACCTTCTCCCGGTGGGAGAAGGGAAGCGCGCCGCGATATACGTCTATACGATTCTATTCTACGTTTATACAAATGGCATGAGCTGGCTCGAACTCTCTCTCACCCTTCACGCCCCGCAACAGGAAAGTGTCGAAGCCGCGCTCGAGGACTTGGGCGCGTTGTCGATCACGCTGGCCGATGCCGACGCCGACACGCCAGACGAGCGCGCGATTTTCGAGCCGGGTGTCGGGCAAACGCCACTGTGGAACGACATCGTGATGCAGGCGCTGTTCCCTGCCGATGCCGACCGCGCCGGCCTCGTGCATGCGCTGGGCGATCTCGTGCCGGAACTCGCGCCGCATCGCATCTCTTTTCGCGAAGTCGCCGATCAGGACTGGACGCGCGCCTGGATGGATCAGTTTCAGCCGATGCGTTTCGGCCGGCGGCTGTGGATCTATCCGTGGAACGCCGACCCGCCGGCCGGCGACGACGGCATGATCTTCGTCCGCCTCGATCCGGGTCTTGCCTTCGGCACCGGCACGCATCCGACGACGGCGCTGTGCCTGGAATGGCTCGACGCGGCCGATCTTTGCGGCAAAACGCTGATCGACTACGGCTGCGGTTCCGGCGTGCTGGCGATTGCTGCGGCCAAACTCGGCGCCGCGCGCGTGATCTGCGTCGACAACGACGAGCAGGCGCTGGTCGCCACGCGCGACAACGCCGAGCGCAACGGCATCCTGAACAAAGTGGATTTGTACACTCCCGAGGCGCTGCCGGCGGTCGCAGCCGACGCGCTCGTCGCCAATATCCTTGCCGGGCCGCTGCATGATCTGGCGCCGCTGTTCGCCCGCCTGCTGAAACCCGGCGCGGCGGTCGCGCTGTCCGGCATTCTGCGCGGGCAGGAAGCTGAACTGCTGTCGCGTTATGCGGAGTGGTTCGACGAACTCTCGGCGGACGCGCGCGAGGACTGGATTCGTATTAAAGGGCTGAGGGCTGAGGGCTGAGGGCCGAAAATCCAGAGCGCGCGCGCCGTTGCTTTTCAGCCCTCGGCCCTCAGCCCTCAGCCCTGTTTTTCACAAGCGCGAAGCGCCTCCTGTTCCGGTAAGATCTCCCCATGTACACGCAATGCCCCGAATGCCTGACGATCTACAAGGTCGCCGCCGAACTGCTGGCGCAGGGCCGCGGCAGCGCGCGCTGCGGGCATTGCGCGGCAACGTTCGACGTGTTGCGCACCCTGACCGAAACGCTGCCCGAGGAACCTTTCGAAGAGCTGCCGCTCGCGGCGACCGGCGACATTCCGCCGCAACTGAGCGTTCCGGCGCTGCGTCCGCAAGGCCAACCGCAGACGCTGCTGTTCAACCCCGACGAGCGGATGCGCCGGCCGCAGTCGCAGCCGCGGCCCGCCACACCGGCCTTCGCGCGACGATCGGCGACCGGGCATCGCGCCGTGCGCGCGTGGCCATGGCGGCTGGGCTCGACCGCCTTGGGCGTGTGCCTGGTTGCGCAAATCGCCTACGCCGAACGTGCTCCGCTGCTTGATGACGCGCGCCTGCGCCCGTGGTTCGATCTGGCCTGCGCAAATCTCGGCTGCCGCCTGCCGCTGCGCCATGAGCCGGCACATTTCGCGCTGCTCTCGCGCGACATCCGCCCGCATCCGTCGGTCGCCAGTGCGCTGATCATTTCGGCCAGCGTGCGCAATGACTCGGCGTTCGCTCAAGCCTTCCCCGACGTCGAGATCATGCTGTCGGATCTGGACGAGAACCGCATCGCGATGCGCCGTTTCCATCCACAGGAATACCTCGGCGACACGCGCACGCTCGCCGCCGGAATGGCGCCGGGCGCAACCACGGCGCTCGTGTTCGAGGTCGCCGATCCAGGCAAGAATGCGGTCGCGTTCGAGTTCAAGTTTCGCTGAACGCGCGCTGCCGTTCGCGTAGCGCACGGGTTGCACCGCACTGACAATTAAAGCAGTTCCACAGCAAGCACGGGCAACTCGCGGCTGCGCCTGAAATCCTCAACAATTGCGTCGCCGCAATGTGAGCAAGACACTTATCAAGCGCGGCGCGCGGCGCTACACTTCACACCCGTTCGCCTCATGCACCTGCCCCAGGCGGCGGATCGCAAGTAATAATCCATTGGGGAAACTGCTTTGAATGCCGCAGTCGCCTTGCGTGCCGATCAGGCGCCCGAGTCCACGTTGCAACCCGCGTTGCGCGAATGCGTTGCGCGCGCCGTGCGCCGCTACCTGCACGATATGGATTCGCAGATGCCGGAAGGCGTCTACGATCTGGTGCTGCGCGAAGTCGAGACGCCGCTGTTGCGCGAAGTGCTGGCATGGGCCGGCGGCAACCAGAGCCGCGCGGCTGCCGCGCTCGGTATCAATCGCGCGACCCTGCGCAAGAAACTTGCCGCGCTCGGCCTCGGCGCCGATTGACGTACCCCGCGCTTGCGCGGGGAGTCTGGCGCATGCACCGACGCATCGTTTCCTGCTTGAACCGGTGCGTATAATCTGCGCCCCAGCCTTGGAATTGCGATGTCTGAGAACTCGCTGCAACCGGTCCGGCGCGCGCTCATCAGCGTGTCGGACAAGACCGGACTCATCGAACTCGCCGGCAGCCTCGATGCCCTTGGCATCAGCCTGATCTCGACCGGCGGGACCGCGCGCACGCTGCGCGACGCCGGGCTGCACGTGACCGAGGTCAGCGAGGTGACCGGATTTCCGGAAATCATGGGCGGCCGCGTCAAGACGCTGCATCCGCGCATCCACGGCGGACTGCTCGGCCGGCGCGGCGTCGACAACAAAGTCATGCTCGAGCACGGCATCGAGCCGATCGATCTGCTTGTCGTCAACCTGTATCCGTTCGAGACGATCACGTCGGCGCCCGACTGCAGCTACGAGGAAGCGATCGAGAACATCGACATCGGCGGCCCGGCGATGCTACGCGCTGCCGCCAAGAACCAGGACCATGTCACCGTCGTCGTCGATCCCGGCGACTACGCCGAGCTGGTCCAGACGCTGGCCGAGCGCCAGGGCACCTCGTGGAACCTGCGCCGCCGGCTCGCGGCCAAGGCGTTCGCCCATACCGCGCGCTACGACGGCCTGATCGCGAACTGGCTCGGCACGCACGCCGACAGCGACCACGTCGAGCAGTTTCCGCCGCAACTGAATCTCAACTACTCCCGGCGCGCGCTGCTGCGTTACGGCGAGAACCCGCACCAAGGCGCCGCCCTGTACCTCGAAGCGCATCCGCCGGCAGGCACCGTCGCCACCTCGCGCGTGCTCGCCGGCAAGGAACTGTCCTACAACAACATCGCCGACGCCGATGCAGCGCTGGAGTGCGTCAAGGCATTCCACAAGACGCCGGCCTGCGTCATCGTCAAGCATGCCAATCCGTGCGGCGTGGCGCTGGGCACGAGCGCGGCGGAGGCCTACGAACACGCCTATGCGACCGATCCGGTGTCGGCATTCGGCGGCATCATTGCGTTCAACCAACCGCTCGACGCGGCCACCGCCGGCGCGATACTCGAGCGCCAATTCGTTGAAGTCGTCATTGCGCCAGAAGTGGACAATGCGGCACTTGCGCTCTTTTCCAAAAAGCCCAATGTGCGCGTCCTGGCCTTCGGCATGTCTGGCGACCAGCCGGAGACGGTGCTCGATTTCAAGCGCATCGCCGGCGGACTGCTGGTACAGGAAGCGGACCGCGACACGCTGATGATGACCGACCTGAAGATCGTTTCGCGACGCGTGCCCGACGCCGACGAATTGCACGACCTGCTGTTTGCCTGGCACGTCGCCATGTTCGTCAAGTCCAACGCAATCGTCTACGCGCGCCAGGGCCGCACGATCGGCATCGGCGCCGGCCAGATGAGCCGCGTCATCAGCGCGAAGATCGCCGGACTCAAGGCGATCGAAGCGAAGCTCGAGGTGCGCGGCAGCGTGATGGCGTCGGATGCGTTCTTTCCGTTCCGCGACGGCATCGACGCTGCCGCCGAAGCCGGCATTCGCGCGGTGATCCAGCCCGGCGGTTCGATGCGCGACGCCGACGTAATCGCGGCGGCGGACGAGCACGGGATGGCGATGGTGTTTACCGGGGTGCGGCATTTCCGCCATTGAACGAACAGGGCTGAGGGCTGAGGGCCGAGGGCTGAAGATCAAGAGCTCGCGGCGCCGGCGCCTTTTGCCCTCAGCCCTCAGCCCTCAGCCCTGGCTCCTCCCATGAAAATCCTCGTCATCGGCTCCGGCGGCCGCGAACATGCGCTCGCCTGGAAGCTCAAGCAGTCGCCGCGCGTCAGCGAAGTGCTGGTCGCGCCAGGCAACGCCGGCACCGCGCGCGAACCGGGCGTGCGCAATGTCGACGTCGCCGCGACCGACCTGGATGGCCTGCTCGAACTCGCCCGGCGCGAAGACGTCGTGCTGACTGTCGTCGGTCCCGAAGCGCCGCTCGTTGCAGGCGTCGTCGACCGCTTCCGCGCCGCCGGCCGCCGCTGCTTCGGCCCGCGCCGGATCGCCGCGCAACTCGAGGGCTCCAAGGCATTCGCCAAGGACTTCCTCGCGCGCCACAACATTCCGACCGGGCGCTACGCAGTGTTCAGCGACCTCAATCCGGCGTTGGCCTACGTGCGCGAACTGGCGCACGGCACTCGCGGCAAGCCGATCGTGATCAAGGCCGATGGCCTGGCGGCCGGCAAGGGCGTGGTCATCGCGCTGTCGCTGGCCGATGCCGAGCAGACGCTGCACGACATGCTCGGCGCGCGCGTGCTCGGCAGCGCCTCGGCGCGCGTCGTGATCGAGGAATTCCTCGACGGCGAAGAGGCCAGCTATATCGCGATCTGCGACGGCACCAACGCGCTTGCGCTGGCCACGAGTCAGGATCACAAGCGCCGCGACGACGGCGATCTTGGTCCGAACACCGGCGGCATGGGCGCGTACTCGCCGGCACCGGTCGTGACCGGTGAAGTCGAGCAGCGCATCCTGACCGATATCATCCGGCCGACGCTCGCGGGCATGGCCGCCGAGGGCGCGCCATTCACCGGCTTCCTCTACGCCGGCGTCATGATCGGCGCAGACGGCGTGCCGCGTGTGCTCGAATTCAACGTGCGCTTTGGCGACCCGGAGACCCAGCCGATCCTGATGCGGCTCGAATCGGATCTGGTCGACCTGATCGAGGCCGCGCTCGACGGCCGCGTCGATTCGGTCTCCGCGCGCTGGAATCCGCACCCGGCGATCGGCGTCGTCATCGCCGCGCACGGCTATCCCGGCACGGTGCGTACCGGCGACGCGATCGACGGACTGGATACCGGGTTCGCGTCCGGGGTCAAGGTCTTCCACGCCGCAACAAAAGTGGAAAATGGGAAAGTGCTCAGTTCCGGCGGCCGCGTGCTGACTGTTTGCGCGACCGGAAGCGATTTGTCCCAGGCGCGCGAGCGCGCCTATGACGCCGTCGACCGCATCCATTTCGACGGCATGTTCTATCGGCGCGATATTGCGTACCGCGCGCTGCGCGCGCGGAGGGACTAGGGACTAGGGGCTAGGGGCCAGGAGAGTTAAAGGGTGCTGGGAGCTCGCTGCTCTCCCTGGCCCCTAGCCCCTGGTCCCTGGCCCCTTTCAACACCTCTTCCGCAACATCAGCACATTGCACCCATCAGCGTACTCGTGGCGAAACTCGTCCATGAGCAGGCGCACGAGTTCGATGCCGAGCCCGCCGACGCGTGCGGTCTCTACGCTCGTGCCGCGCTGCGGGGGGCACCATGACGTCGGGTCGAATTCGTCGGCGAGATAACTGATGCGCGCATCGAGCGCGCCGGATGCGCGCGTGACCTCGACTTCGACCGGCCCGGCCGCCTGCTCGGCGTGCATGATGACATTGGTCAGCAGTTCGTCGAGCGCGACCTGCAGCGCACGCAATGCCGCTTCGGGCACCTGGCCGAGCAGCTTTTCCTCGAGGCTGTCGTGCAGTCTGCCGACCGCGCCGCGCTGGCGCTCGACACGAAAAGTCCAGACCGCAACCGGCGCCTCCACGCCGCGCGATCCGCGCCACCACGCTCCCCAGCGTTCACTGGTCCCCGCCATGAAGGAATGGTGACGAAATTGCGCTGCGTGCGCAATGGTATGTACCAATGCGATCATCCTTGATCGCGAAGATCACGAAGCGGCCATCCATGGCCGTTTGTGCCTGTGCGATCGCCCCTGATCGCGAAGATCACGAAGCGGCCATCCATGGCCGCACTCTTGGTGAGAGCGAGCTATTTCTTTGCGGGCGCCGCGGCGGCAGGCGCCTTGATCGGCGTCAGCAGCGGTGGGTTGTAGTACGGGTGGCCAGCGGGCCAGGGGCGATCGGGCACCTGCTTGGCGACGAAGCTGGCCTGAGTGGACTTGTAGATTTCCGCAGACTGCTTGTCGCCGCTGCGCACGGCCTCGAATATCGCTTCGGCCTGATACTGCTGTGCTTCCGTGTATTTCCCATGTGCAGCCAGCGCCAGCGCCAGCGCGGACGAGTCGCCCGCGTCTGGACGCTGCTTGTACAGGGCTTGCGCGTAATCGAGCGCCATGTCGCGCTCTTCCTGTTTGGCCGCCTGACAGGTGCTCGCCAGGCGCACGAAGATCTGCATCAACTCTCCATCCGTCGGATTACGCTTCTGCGCCGCGCCCGTATCGGCCAGTGCCCGGCCGCACTGCCCGGCAGCGACCTCGGCAGCGACCAGATGTGCCTGGGCCTGCGCGTCATCGGGCTGCAGCAGCGTTAGCTGACGGTATTGTTCGGCGGCCTGGCCGTAGCGCCCGCGGCGCATCTCGGCGTTGCCGAGCAGGAACCGCGCCGTCGCCAGCTTGACGTCGGCGCGCACCGCGCGCTGGTAATACGCATAGGCCTGGTTGTCATCGCCGGCGTACTCATAGACGAGGCCGCGCGCGAACAGCGCCGTGGCGCTGTCGGGTTTCAGGGTCAAGGCCTGGTCCGCGGCGGCCTGCGCAATCAACTGGTCGCCGAGCGACGCTTCAAGACGGGCCTGAAAAGCCAGCGCGTCGACATCATCCGCGTGGTCGTGCTGGTACTCGGCCAGCTTCGCGCGCGCGGCCGCGATCTTGCCGCTGCCGGCAAGCTGCTCGGCCTGCTGCAAGGGCGTGCCGCTCAGTTGCTGCGCCGGTGCGCCGCTGCCGTACAGGCCAAGGACCAGCGGGTCGGCCAGGCGCGGCGGAACATCGCCGGCCTTGGCCTCTGCCTCCTTGGCGGCCGCCGCGTTGCCGACGCCGGTGTACGCTTCGGCCAGTGTCTTGTATAGCTGGGTTGCCTGCGGTTCGAGCTTCAGCGCACGCTGGAGATTCTCGATCGCATCGGTGTAGCGCTTCTGCCGCATGCTGATCTGGCCCAGCATCGCGAAAGCGACAGCCTGGTCCGAATGTTCACGCGTCGTGCGTTCGAGCACCTTGCGCGCGCCATCGATGTCACCGAGGTCGACCAGCGTATCGGACAAGCGGTAACGGATCGGCAGGTAAACCTCGTCGAGTTTCAGCGCTGCCTCGAAATCGGAGCGCGCCTCGGCATTCTGTTTCAGGTCGCGCGCGATGACGCCGCGCAGGTACATCCAGCGCCCGTCGTCGGGATCGATCTGGGAGGCATCGTAGAACGCTGTCCCGGCGGCTTCCTTGAGGCCTGCGCGCGCGTACGCCGCGCCGACATTGGCGTAGACCTGTGCCAGCGGCGGGCCGACCAGCTTGCCGTGTGCATTGTCGAATTCGGCACGGGCCGACTTGATCGCGGTGGCGTCGGCCGGCGCGAGCTTCGCCGTATCGACGCTGGGCAGCGGCTTGAGCAGCGCCTCGGCCGCGGCCGCCGGCAGGCACAGTGACAACCCGAGGCAAAGCGCGCCGCACAGCAAACGTTTTTGAGTCAGCATGGGAATCGATTTCGCTGGTGAGAGCCGGCACGAAGCGCGCCGGCGCCTGGACTGGTGAGGGCCGCACAGTTTAGCGGTGCAGCACGCGCGCAGCCAGCCATCAGCCACGGCGAGTGCAATTGCCGCCGGTTTGTTACTCTGGACGCCTCGGGGAGAGACAGACCACAGACCATGGCTGATGGCAATCAGTTCCAATTGCTGCGTGAGCGGCGCTTCCTGCCGTTCTTCCTGACCCAGGCGCTCGGCGCGTTCAACGACAACGTGTTCAAGAACGCGCTGGTGATCCTGGTCGCGTTCCTGACGACGCAGCTGAGCGTCGCCGACGTGAATTTCTATACCAACCTCGCCGCCGCATTGTTCATCCTGCCGTTCCTGCTGTTCTCGGCGACCAGCGGGCAATTGTCCGACAAGTACGACAAGGCGCGGCTCGCGCAAATCGTCAAGCTGCTCGAGATCGCCATCATGCTGGTCGCCTGCGCCGGCTTCGTCGGCAACAGCATCGGCCTGCTGATGGCGATGCTGTTCATGATGGGCTTGCATTCGACCTTGTTCGGCCCGCTCAAGTACGGGCTGCTGCCGCAGGTTCTGGCCGACAACGAACTCGTCGGCGGCAACGGCCTGATCGAAATGGGAACGTTCCTGGCGATCCTGCTCGGCACGATTCTCGGCTCGACGCTGATCCGCGTGCCCGGCTACGGCGCTTGGCTGGTCGGCGCAGTCACGATCGCGCTCGCCGTTGCCGGGCTGGTCTGCGCGCTGGCGATGCCGCGTGCGGCGCCGGTCGATCCGGGCCTGAAGATCAACTTCAATCCGTTCAGCGAGACCTGGCGCAATCTCGGCTACATCCGCAGCGATCGCACGATCTTCCTGTCGTGCCTGGGCATCTCGTGGTTCTGGTTCTACGGTTCGATCTATTTCACCCAACTGCCGAACTACACGAAAGAAGTGCTCGGCGGCAATCCGGGTGTGTACACGTTGATCCTCACGCTGTTTTCGATCGGCATAGGACTCGGATCGATCATGTGCGAACGCCTGTCCGGGCACAAGGTCGAGATCGGCCTGGTGCCGTTCGGCTCGATCGGCATGACCGTGTTCGGTGCCGACCTGTACTTCGCCCATCCCGGCAGCAGCGGCCAGCTCGGTCTCGATGTCGCGCAGATGCTGGGCCAGGCGCACATCTGGCGTGTGCTGATCGACTTGTCGCTGATGGCGATCTTCAGCGGCTTCTTCATCGTGCCGCTGTTCGCGCTGGTGCAGGCACGCAGCGATCCGGCGCGGCGTTCGCGCGTGATCGCGGCGAACAACATTCTCAACGCGCTGTTCATGGTCGTCGCGGCCGGCCTTTCCGCCGTGCTACTGAACAAGGCCGGCCTGAGCATTCCCGGCCTGCTGCTGGCGACCGCGCTGCTCAACGCCGTGGTCGCGATATACATTTATACCCTGGTGCCGGAATTCCTGCTGCGCTTCATCGACTGGCTGCTGATCAACACGCTGTACCGCATCCGCCCGTCGGGGCTGGAAAACATTCCGGAGCACGGACCGGCGCTGCTCGTGTGCAACCACATCAGCTTCATGGATCCGCTGATCATCATGGGCTGCGTGCGCCGGCCGGTGCGCTTCGTGATGTACTACAAGATCTTCGAAACTCCGGTCGTGAAGTACGTGTTCCGCGCGGCCAAGGCGATTCCGATCGCCGGTGCGAAGGAAGACGCCGGCATCATGGAGCGCGCCTTCGCGACGGTCGACAAGGAACTGGCCGACGGCAACATCGTGTGCATTTTCCCGGAGGGCGGCATCACGCGCGACGGAACGATCCAGCGCTTCCGCCCCGGCATGGAGCGCATCCTCGCGCAGCGGCCGGTGCCGGTCGTGCCGCTCGCCCTGCGCGGCCTGTGGGGCAGCCTGTTCAGCCGGCGCGACTCGGCGCTCGGGCGCATGCGCCTGCCGCGCCGGTTCTGGTCGAGGATCGAGCTGGTCGCCGGAGCGGCGGTGCCGCCGGCGCAGGCGAACGCAGCGTTGCTCGAGGCGCGCGTGCGCGAATTGCGCGGCGATGCGGCGTAGGAGCGTGAGGAAGTGAGGAGTGAGGAGTGAGGAGGAAGAACGAGTACTGGAACGCTCTTCCTAACTCCTAACTCCTAACTCCTCACTCCTGACTCCTCACCGCTTCACGCAAACCACCCGCCCAGCACGATCAGCGCAATCGCGGTCAGCCACACGATGAGGACGCGGCGTACCAGCACCATCGCATCGTCGAGCGCCACGAGCGGCGCGCGCGCGGATTGGGATGACTCATCACTTTCGGCGGCAACGTCGTCTGCGACACTGGCCCGGGCGGTCGCGTTGAGGAAACCCAGATCCAGGGCCAGGAACCCTTTGCCGTTCGCCGCGTGATAATCGCGCCAGACCTTGAACACGGTGTCGAAATTCGAGGCCAGTGCCAGCGCGAGCACGATCAGGTGAGCCGGCAGCCAGTCGAGAATGCGAGCGGCGCTCTCGGCCAGGGTGCGCTGGCTGGCGGACAGCGCCGTGGCAAAGTCCGGTGCAGCCAGAACCTGAGTCAATCGATACAGCAACGCGCCGGCTGGCCCAAGCAGCGCGAACCATAACAGCACGCCAAACCAGCGTCGCAGGGCGGCCAGGAACGTCGCCTCGACGACCTTTTCAGTCGTGAATTCCAGCGGCGGCTGTGTCGCGTCCGCGCGCAACGCCTGCAGAGCTGCGGCACGGCGCTCGCTGTCGGGCGCCTTGTCGATTGCCTCGACGTCGCGCTCAAGATCGCGCGGCCCCCAGCTGTAGAACAGCACGATGATCGCCAATGCCAGGCTGGCAAGACCGAGCCAGGCGCCACGCAACACATACTGCACCAGTGCGCAGGCCAGCACCGGCGCCGCGATGCACAGGATCAGTCCGGCCAAGTCGCCGCCCTGGCTGCCGACCTGCTCGTGCCAGCGGCGCAACCAGGTGAAATCGCGCCAACCCGCCAACGCGGGCATCGCGTGAGTCGCGAACAGCACCAGCAAGGTGGCAACGAGGACTATGGCCATGCTCGAATCCGGATACGAACCGCGTGGGAAGTCGGTTGATTGTAGCAGCGCCTTCGCGCCGGACAGCGTCAATCCCGGCCAGGCAGGAACGGCTCGTCGCCGACGAACTCGTCGAGTTCGGCGCCAGCGGCCTGGCGCAACCAGTGCTCGATCAGCCGGTAGGCGACCGAAACGCGGGGTGGCAGCACGAGCTGGCCGGAACGCAGGTCGGCCATCAGCTGATCGGCCTCGAACCAGCGCGCCTCGGCCAGTTCCGGCCCAACCTGGATCGTCGGATCCTCGGCCTGCGCCGTGAAGCCGAGCATGATCGAGGCCGGAAACGGCCAGGGCTGCGACGAGTGGTAGTCGCTGGCGCCCACGCGCACGCCGGCTTCCTCGAGCACTTCGCGCCGGACCGCATCCTCGAGCGTCTCGCCGGGCTCGACGAAGCCGGCCAGCGTGGTGAAACGTTTCGGCGGCAGGCGCGGCATGCGGCCGAGCAGGCAGGCGTCGCGCCAGGTGACGATGACGATGACGGCCGGATCGGTGCGCGGAAAGTGGTCCATGCCGCATTGTGGATTAGTACACTTGGCCCGGTGGCCGGCCGCCTCGAACCGCAGCGGCGCCGCGCAGTTCGCGCAGTAGCGGGTGCGCGCCTGCCAGTTGGCCAGGCCGAGCGCGTAGGCGAACAGGCCGGCGTCGAACGCGGGCAGAGAAACGCCGGCGCTGCGCAGGTTCATGAACGGCACGCCGAGCTCGGCGGCGACGCGGTCGGCCTGCGCTGCATCGATGCGCAGCAGGAAACGGTCGCTGCCGTCGGCGCTGCCGAGATAGCTCGGCACCGCATCGCGCACCAGGCGGTCGCGCTCGAATGGATCGAGTCCGCGCAGCGCGCGTTGGTCTCCGGTTACCAGGATGCGGCCGTCCTCGCGCAACACGATGAACCGGGACTCGGAGGAGCGCAGGCGCGCCTCCAGCCAGTCGGCGTCGTCACGCTGTTCGGCCGAGCGCTCGAGCTGCAGATTGGCGAAAGTGTTGTTGCGGCTGCGCAGATGGGAACTCATTG
>DASSGP010000442.1:0-5727 GCA_035693405.1 Rudaea sp.
AGTCATGCAGATCACGCGCGCCGCGAACATTTCCGGCGTTCCGGTCGTCGACGGCGAACAGCTCGTCGGCATCGTCACGAATCGCGACCTGCGTTTCGAGAAGCGGCCCGAGGATCCGGTGCGCAACATCATGACGCGCAAAGACAAGCTCGTAACGGTCAAGGAAGGCGCGAGCGAGGACGAAGTGCTGGCGCTGCTGCACAAGTACCGCATCGAGAAAGTGCTCGTCGTGAACGACTCGTTCCAGCTGCGCGGCCTAATCACGGTCAAGGATATCCAGAAAGCGCGCGACAATCCGGATTCGGCCAAGGACAGCCACGAGCGGCTGCGCGTCGGCGCGGCGGTCGGGGTCGGCGGCGACACCGAGGATCGCGTCGGCGCTCTCGTTGCGGCCGGCGTCGATCTCATCATCGTCGACACGGCACACGGCCATTCGCAGGGCGTCATCGACCGCGTGCGCTGGGTCAAGCGGCAATTTCCACAAATGCAGGTCGTCGGCGGCAACATCGTGACTGCCGACGCCGCCAAGGCGCTCGTCGACGCCGGCGCGGACGCAGTCAAGGTCGGCATCGGCCCCGGCTCGATCTGCACGACGCGCATCGTCGCCGGCGTGGGCGTGCCGCAGATCACGGCGGTCAGCATGGTCGCCGAGGCAATCCGCGGCAGCGGCGCAGGCCTGATCGCCGATGGCGGCATCCGTTATTCCGGCGATATCGCCAAGGCGCTCGCTGCCGGAGCGAACTGCGTCATGATCGGCGGCATGTTTGCCGGGACGGAAGAAGCACCGGGCGAGGTCGAGCTGTATCAGGGCCGCTCGTACAAGAGCTATCGCGGCATGGGTTCGCTCGGCGCGATGCAGCTGGGTTCCAAGGATCGCTACTTCCAGGACGAGACCGACGCCGACAAGCTCGTGCCTGAAGGCATCGAAGGCCGTGTGCCGTATCGCGGGCCGCTGCGCAGCATCGTCCACCAGCTCGTCGGCGGTCTGCGCGCTGCGATGGGCTATGTCGGCTGCGCGACGGTCGAAGAGATGCACGCGAAACCGCATTTCGTGCGCGTAACCGGCGCCGGCATGCGCGAGTCGCATGTCCACGACGTGACGATCACGAAGGAAGCGCCGAATTACCGGTTCGAGTGATCGCGCTTGCGCGATCGTTCGAACCGGAACTAGGGGCTCGGGACGAGGGGCTAGGGAAGAGCGAGCAGCGCCTCGATGCAGGTTTCTTCTCCTCGCTCTCCGCTGGTCTCTAGTCCCTGGCCCCTATGCACAACATCCATCAAGACAAAATCCTGATTCTCGACTTCGGCGCGCAGTACACGCAGCTGATCGCGCGGCGCATTCGTGAGATCGGCGTCTACTGCGAGATCTGGGCCTGGGATCACGACCCCGAGGAAATCGCGAAATTCGCGCCGAAAGGGATCATTCTTTCCGGCGGTCCCGAGTCGACGACGGAAGGCGAGTCGCCGCGCGCACCGCAACGCGTGTTCGACGGCAACAGTCCGCTGCTCGGCATCTGCTACGGAATGCAGACGATGGCCGTGCAACTCGGCGGCAAGACGGAGGCCGAACACACGCGTGAGTTCGGTCACGCCGACCTCGGGATCGTCGCCGACGTGGCGCTGTTCGCGGGCCTGCCGCGGAAACTCGATGTCTGGATGTCGCATGGCGATCGCGTCACCGCTGCGCCACCCGGATTTACCGTCACGGCTTGCACCAGCGATCTGCCGATCGCCGCGATGGCCGACGAGGAGCGGCGCTGGTATGGCGTGCAGTTTCATCCCGAGGTCACGCACACGCAGCACGGTTACGAGATCCTGCGGCGCTTCGTCGTCGACATATGCGGGTGCCGCACGCTATGGACTTCAGCCAATATCATCGATGACGCCGTCGAACGCGTCCGCGCGCAGGTCGGCAGCGGTCACGTGCTGCTCGGACTTTCCGGCGGCGTTGATTCGTCGGTCGTCGCCGCGTTGTTGAAGCGTGCGATCGGCGACCAGCTCACCTGTGTGTTCGTCGACACCGGCCTGCTGCGTTGGCGCGAGGGCGATCAGGTCATGGCGACGATGGCGCAGCACATGGGCGTCAAGGTCATCCGCGTCGACGCGGCCGATCGTTATTTCGCCGCGCTGGCCGGCGTCGGCGATCCCGAAGCCAAGCGCAAGATCATCGGCCGGCTGTTCATCGAAATCTTCGACGAGGAATCCGCGAAACTGAGCGACAACGAGTGGCTCGCACAAGGCACGATCTATCCGGACGTGATCGAGTCCGCCGGCAGCAAGACCGGCAAGGCACACGTGATCAAGTCGCATCACAACGTCGGCGGGCTGCCCGCGGGCATGCGCTTCAAGCTGATCGAGCCGCTGCGCGAACTGTTCAAGGACGAGGTGCGCCGCATCGGCGTCGAACTCGGCCTGCCGCGCGAGATGGTCTATCGCCATCCGTTCCCGGGGCCGGGACTTGGCGTGCGCATTCTCGGCGAGGTCAGGCGCGAATACGTCGAGTTGCTGCAGCGGGCCGACGACATCTTCATCTCCGAATTGCGTGCGGCCGGACTTTACGACAAGGTCAGCCAGGCGTTCGCCGTTTTCCTCCCGGTGAAATCAGTCGGCGTCGTCGGCGATGCGCGCGCCTACGAGTGGGTCATCGCATTGCGCGCCGTAGAGACGATCGATTTCATGACCGCCCACTGGGCGCATTTGCCGTACGACTTTCTGCAAAAAATATCTAATCGCATAATCAATGAATTACGCGGTATTTCTCGCGTAGTTTATGACATAAGTGGCAAACCGCCGGCGACGATCGAGTGGGAGTGATCCGGCACGTATCCGGTCCGCACACCCGCACCACCTTCGCGTAACTTTTGGCCCATGTAGCAATCGGGCGATGCCGTAAACTTCGCCGCTTGCCGTTCTCACAGGGATACGCATGTCGAAACTTCCGCTGGTACTGATGTCGGCTGTCTTGACCTCCTGCGCCGCACTGCCTCCCGCGGGGCAGGCACCTTCGCCCGCAACGCCGGCGCCGACGCCGCATCCGGCCGCATCGGCCACGCGCGATCCTTTCTCATCCACGTACCAGGCTGCGCCGGGTCCGGCGACGCTGATCCGCGGCGCAACCGTGCTCACCGGCACAGGCACCCGCGTCGACGGCGGTGACGTGCTTATCGTCAATGGCCGCATCGAAGCCGTCGGCAAGAACCTGCGTGCGCCCGAAGGCGCAAACGTCATCGACGCGGCCGGGCGCTGGGTCACGCCTGGCATCATCGACATCCATTCGCACCTCGGGGTCTATCCGAGCCCGGGACTGAAGGGACTGTCGGACGGAAACGAACTGACCAGTCCAGTCACCTCCAATGTCTGGGCCGAACACTCGATCTGGCCCCAGGATCCCGGCTTCGAAACGGCGCTCGAAGGCGGCGTGACGACGCTCGAGATTCTCCCAGGGTCCGGCAACCTGATCGGCGGCCGCTCGGTCGTCGTCAAGAACG
This sequence comes from Rudaea sp., assembly GCA_035693405.1. Classification (GTDB taxonomy): domain Bacteria; phylum Pseudomonadota; class Gammaproteobacteria; order Xanthomonadales; family Rhodanobacteraceae; genus Rudaea. The sequence goes on from DASSGP010000442.1 coordinate 3,489, forward strand.
TGCATGCGACTACCTATCAGGCAATGAAATTTCCGGGCGCACAGCAAGGGTTGAAGATGGCCTGCGGCGAAAATCCCAAGCGCGTTTATGGAAGCAAGGGCCAGGCGCCGTCGACGCTGATGGGCAACGTTGCCGGCTATCGCCAGGCATTTGCCGACGCGCAGGACTACCGGCGCCAGTGGGAGAAGTACGACCGCGAGCTTGCCGAATACCAGAAGAAGAAAGACGGCGCCGGCAACGACAGCGGCGAAAAGAAAGGCACGCCGCCGTCGCCGCCGAAACGCGACCTCAAGCTCGAAACCCTGGCTGATGTCCTCAAGGGCGACATTCGCGTGCAGATGCATTGCTATCGCGGCGATCAAATGGCGACGATGCTCGATGTCGCCGACGAGTTCGGGTTCAAGATCGTCGCGTTTCACCATGCAGTCGAGGCGTACAAGGTTGCCGACTTGCTCGCAAGCAAGGGCGTGTGCGCGGCGATGTGGGCCGACTGGTGGGGCTTCAAGGTCGAGGCGTACGACGGCATTCAGGAAAACATCGCGATCGTCGATGCGCCGGCTGGAAGCTGCGCGATGCTGCATTCGGATTCCGAGGACGGCATTCAGCGCCTCAATCAGGAGGCCGCGAAAGCGATGTCGCGCGGAGTGCGTGCCGGTTTGGACATTCCGCCCGAGCGGGCGATCCGCTGGTTGACGGCCAATCCTGCGAAAGCACTGGGCCTGGAAGATCGGATCGGTGCGCTCGATGCCGGAAAGAATGCAGACGTCGTGATCTGGAATCGCAACCCGTTCAGCGTGTATGCGCTCGCGGATGAAGTGTTCATCGACGGTGCGTTGGCGTTCGACCGCGCGCATCCACCGCGCAAGCCGCCATCGGATTTCCTGCTCGGGCAGCCGAACGAGGGGGAACTGCCATGAACACGATGAAAGTTCAAAAAGTATCATTTCTCGCAGTGCTTGCACTTTCCGGTGCGATCTTCGCGGCGAACATGGCGTCGGCGCAGGGCAGCGATCGGAATGGCCCGGGTGCTGACACCGCGGCAGATGTGCTGATCCGCGGCGCCAAGGTCTACACCGTTTCCGGCCGCGGCACGCTCGAGAATGCCGATGTGCTCGTGCACGCGGGGAAGATTGCCGCCGTCGTCGAGAGCGGCGTCGCCGGTCTGCAGATCCCTGCGGGCACGAAGGTAGTAGAAGCGAAAGGGAGAGCGCTGACACCAGGCGTGTTTGCCGGATTGACGCATATCGGTATCGAGGAAATCAGTGCGGAGTCCTCGACCGTCGATGCGAACCTTGATTTCAAGTCGCCGAGCTGGGATCAGAAGTGGCGGCCGGAATTCGATGTCACACTGGCTTACAACGCGCGCTCGACTCTCGTGCCGGTAATGCGCATCGAAGGCCTTACATGGACGGTGCTGGCACCCAGCGCGGGAGACAGCATAATCGCCGGCCAAGGCGCCGCGGTGGCTCTCGACGGCACGCTCGAGCAGGGTTCCCGGGGTGTCCTCGACGGCAGCCGCTCGCTGTTCGTCAAACTTGGCAGCGAGGCAGAGAAGCTCACCGGCGGCAGCCGCGCGGCGGCCTATATGCTGCTCGATCAGGCTATCGGTGAGACGCGCGCATCGGGGCCGGTCGGCCAGGATGCGCTGCTTCATGCCGCCGGGAGGACCGCACTGGGCCGCTATCTTTCGGGCGGGCGAGTCGTTTTCGAGGTTGAGCGCGCTGCTGACATCCTCGAAGTGCTCGCATTTGCCGAACGCAACCACGTCAAGCCGGTCATTTCCGGCGGCAGTGAAGGTTGGCTGGTGGCGAAGGCGCTGGCACGTGCCAAGGTTCCCGTCATTCTCAATTCACTACAGGATCTGCCAAGCGATTTCGACCGCCTGAGCTCACGTCTCGACAATGCCGCACGGCTGCAACGGGCCGGAGTCCTTATCGCCTTTTCGAGCGGCGAAAACCACAAGGCCTACTCAGTTCGCCAGTTGGCAGGCAATGCCGTGGCGCACGGCCTGCCCTGGGACGCAGCCCTCGCGGCGATCACGGCAAACCCGGCCGAAATATTCGGACAGGGCGCCGTGCGCGGCCGGCTCGAAAAGGGGCAGGTTGCCGACCTGGTGCTCTGGAGCGGCGATCCGCTCGAAGTCACGAGCGCGGCGGATCAGGTGTGGATCGGCGGACGCACTATCGAGATGCGCTCGCGGCAGACCGAACTGCGCGATCGCTACCTGCACCGAGCCGCC
>DASSGP010000443.1:0-4595 GCA_035693405.1 Rudaea sp.
CTCGTCAACACGCGCAACAAGGCCGACCAGCTCGTGCACGCCACGCGCGCGGCGATCAAGGAACACGGCGGCAAGGTGCCGGGCCAGATCGGCGCGATCGAAGCGGCGCTTTCCGACCTGGAAAAGGTCATGAAGGGCGAAGACAAGGAAGCGATTGATTCGAAGATCGCGGCGCTCGAAGCGGCAGCACAATCACTCGGCGCGGCAGCTGCCGCAGGGAGCGGTGGCGGCGGAGCCGGATCAGAAGGCCCACAGACAGGCGGGAGTTCAGCACCGAAGGACGACGTCGTCGATGCCGAGTTCACCGAAGTCAAAGACAAGAAGTAGTTATCCATCGACGCTGCGCGTCGACGGATCAACTGCCGTCGTTCGAGCCTCGCGTAACGCGAGGCTCAACTCCGGCGAAGCAAAAGGTGGACCGCCTCGTGTTGCGACGAGGCGTTTCATGGAGTGAGAGGAACGATGGAAAAGGGGAGACTCGAAGCTTTCACTGACGGGGTGATCGCCGTGATCATCACGATCATGGTGCTGGAGCTCAAGCCGCCGCATGACACGAGCTGGCACGCGCTGTTCGGCAACTGGCCGATCATGCTCAGTTACATCCTGAGCTTCATCTATGTCGGCATTTACTGGAACAACCACCACCATTTGCTGCACCTGGCCGAGACCGTAAACGGCAAGGTCATGTGGGCGAACCTGCATTTCCTGTTCTGGTTGTCGCTGTTTCCGTTCGTTACGAGCTGGCTGAACGAGGCGCAACCGGTGCCATCCCCCGTGCCGACAGCGCTGTACGGCTTCGTCCTGCTCATGGCAGGGGCCGCGTGGATCCCGCTCATGCGCACGCTGATTGCCTGCAACGGCGGTCCGAAAAGCGAGCTCAAAAAAGCCATCCGCAGCGACTGGAAGGAATGGGGCTCCGTTCTCGTTTATGCGACGGCAATTGCCTTATCGTTTTTTGTCCCCATAGTGTCCTGCGGGCTGTACGCCGCGGTCGCCGCGATGTGGTTCGTGCCGGACCGGCGAATTGAAGAAAAAGTGACCCAATGAACATTGTCGCAACAGTCTGCCTGCGTTCGCCCTGAGACGATTGAAAGATCTATGTCCATGAGCAAACGCTGTTACTACGAAGTGCTGGGTGTCGAGCGCGGAGCGTCCGAGGAGGACCTCAAGAAGGCGTTCCGCCGGCTCGCGATGAAGCACCATCCGGACCGCAATCCGGACAACAAGGAATGCGAGGCGCACTTCAAGGAAGCCAAGGAAGCCTACGAGGTCCTCGGCGATGCCCAGAAGCGGGCGATGTACGACCGCCATGGCCATGCGGCGTTCGAAAATGGCGGGGGCCGCGGCAGCGCTGCCGGCTTCGCCGATGTCGGCGATATCTTCGGCGACATCTTTTCCGACATCTTCGGCATGGGCGGGCAGGGCCGGCAGTCGCGACGCGGCGCCGATCTGCGTTACGTCGTCGAACTCGATCTCGAAGAAGCCGTGTTCGGCGTCGAGCGCAAGATCGAGGTGCCGACGTTGTCGCCGTGCGAACCCTGCGCCGGCTCCGGCTCCAGCGACGGCAAACTGGCAACCTGCGAAACCTGCCGCGGCCACGGTCGCGTGCGCATGCAGAACGGCATCTTTTCGATTCAGCAGTCCTGTCCGCATTGCGGCGGCAGCGGCAAGAAAATCTCCAATCCGTGCCGTGCCTGCCGTGGCGAAGGGCGCGTGCAGAAGGACAAGACGCTGTCGGTCAAGATTCCTGCCGGCGTCGACAGCGGCGACCGCATCCGCCTGACCGGCGAGGGCGAGGCCGGGCCACCCGGGGCCGCGGCCGGCGATCTTTATGTCGAAGTCCACGTGCGCGAGCACCCGATCTTCCAGCGCGAGCGCGACGATCTTTTCTGCGAATTGCCGATCCGTTTCTCGCAGGCGGCGCTCGGCGCGGAACTCGAGGTGCCGACGCTCGGCGGCGAGGCTTCGATCAAGATTCCACCCGAAACGCAGACTGGCAAACTGTTCAAATTGCGCGGCAAGGGCGTGCGCAACGTGCGCAACGGCCACGTTGGCGACCTGATCTGCCGCGTCGTCATCGAAACGCCAATCAAGCTCAACAAGCGCCAGCGCGAACTGATCGAGGAATTCGAGGCCAGCTTCGGCGAAGACGCGGCCAAGCACACGCCGCGCGCGAGTTCCTGGATCGATGGGGTCAGGCAGTTCTGGGAACGCGTGACGTCGTAGAGCAGGGGCTAGGGACTAGGGGCCAGGGACTAGGAAGAGCCGCCAGTTGACTATCGCCGCTGCTTGCTCTCGCTAGTCCCTGGCCCCTAGCCCCTAGTCCCTAGCCCTCTGCTAGCATTACCCAATGAGCGATCTCGTCAACGTCGTCGTCTATGGTTCCGCCGGGCGCATGGGGCAGGCGATCATTCGGGTCGTGCTCGATTCGACCCAGGCCCGGCTGGCGTGCGCCCTCGTGCGACCCGGATCGGGGTTGGCGGACGAGCCGCTCGATCGCGTCTTCGGCGCGCTCAAGCGCGATGTGGATTTTTCCACATCGCTCGATCCCGACGTGCCCTGCGATGTGCTGGTCGATTTCAGCGGACCCAATGCGTTCGATGGAGCGCTCGCGCTTGCGGTCGAGCGGCGCGTGGCTTTCGTCTGCGGTTCGACCGGCTTGCGCGACGAGCAGCGGCTGTCGCTCGAACTTGCGGCCCGCTCGATACCGGTGCTGTGGGCAGCGAACTTCAGCCTAGGCGCGGCGATGCTGCTGCGCGCAGCCCGGCGCGTGGCAACGGCGCTGCCCGACTGGGACTGCGATATCGTCGAGTTCCACCACAAGCGCAAGGCCGATGCGCCGTCCGGAACCGCGATGAATCTGGGAATGGCCATCGCCGAAGGCCGCGGTCACGCGCTGGCGGATCGCGCCGTGTTCGGCCGCCACGGCCAAATCGGCGCCCGTGGCGAACAGGAGATCGGTTTCGCCGCGCTGCGTGGAGGCGACGTGGTCGGTGAGCACACGGTGATCTTCGCGACCGATGGCGAGCGGCTCGAACTCACGCATCGCGCCACGAGCCGCGATATCTTCGCGCGCGGCGCAGTCGCCGCCGCGATCTGGCTCGCGCGCCGCGAGCCGGGCGTGTACAGCTTCGACGAGGTGTTGGCGCCCTCGGCGTGAGAAGTCAGTTAGGAGTCAGGTCGGCCGCTACGCGGCCTCGTTAGGCCGCGCGCTGCGCACGCTCGTTAGGTTGGAGGTTGGACCGAACGATGCGTCCTAGTCGCGCCAACCTCACGAGCCGCGCAGTGGCGGCTTAACAAGCTGTGAAGCAGCGACCTCACAAGCCGCGCAGCGGCGACCTAACCGCTCTTCAGTGGAAATTGGTGTTCGACAGCAGCCCGAAGCACGCCGCGACCAGCAGCAGCACGACTCCGATGATCGAAGCGATCCCGACGCCGATGCCAAGCGCCGTTCGCGGCTGGTTCGTTTTGTTGAAGTGCACGATGAGCCAGATCATCGCGATCCACGGCAACAGGGCCAGCAGGATCGCAAGCATCGCGCCGAAGCCTGAATTCGCTCCGTTCAACACGCTGAAGACGATCCCCGACAGCACGCTGACGATGAAATATCCGGCGATCAGACAAGCCCATGCGAGCGCGATTCCGGCGCCGAGCGATCCTTTTTTCGGATCGACGGCCTGCGGGTTCGATGGACCTGGCTGTGCTGGCATTTCTGACATGGGCACCGCTCCTCAGTAGGTTGCGCCACTCGCGACCGCCGCCGCGCGCAATCGGGCCAGCTGGTCGCGGCGTTCGTCGCGATAAAACAGGTTGAACGTGTCGAACGGCACGATCGTGCCGTCGGGCTGGGCGATGTGCACGCAGGACTTTTTCACGGCGCGCAGGTCGAAACTCATCGCGTCGATGAACTGCATGATCAACACGCGGAACACGTTGCGGTACGACAGGTCCGACGGCGCCTGGACTTGCGGCAGGCAGCACAGCAGGTCGGCCAGCGAGCAGGCCTGCGACTCGGGCGAGTGATTCGTCGCGAACAGTTCGAACACGTGGGCGCGCAATTGCTCGTCGCGCTCGACGACGATCGTGTTGCGGCCTTTCGCCACCAGCGTTTCAGGCTTGAGGAAGCGCGTCAGCGGCACGGTGTTGTCGCCGACCTTCAGCGCATAGGCCATCGCCAGGCAATCAGGATTGCACGGCACCGGGATCAGGTCGTCGGCTTCGAATATGCCGGTCTGTTCGAGGATGCGCCGCCGCACTTCGGTCAAGGTCAGGCGGTCACGCGCCGGGTCATAGTTCTCGAGGCGCCCAGCCGCCTGGATCGGCTGGAACGTGACGCCGCGAACGCAGGGCTGGCGCAGGGCGAACTCGATGATTTCGCCGAGTTCGTGATCGTTGAGGCCCTTCTTCACGGTTACGACGAGCGTCGTCGAGATGTCATGGGCATTAAGGTGCTCGAGCGCGCGCAAGCGGATATCGGCCAGGCGTGCGCCACGCAGATCCTGGTGGACTTCATCGCGCAGCGAATCGAACTGCAGATAGACCTCGAAGCCCGGCTGGTACGCTGCCAGCCGCGCGGCGAAGTCCGGCTCCCTGGC
>DASSGP010000444.1:0-4355 GCA_035693405.1 Rudaea sp.
GTGCGATTGCCGGTGCGGCAAGGTTCTCGTCCGTATGGGAGTTCGACGACTTCTGGAAGCGATCGAACACGTTCCACGGCTTCCTGCGGTTCGTCGACGCGGTGGAGCAGAAATGGGGCAAGAGCGGCGACGACCTCAAGCCGATGCGCGATCTGCGCTCGGAAATGATCGGCAAGAATGGCCCGTACTTCGATCGGGCCATCGGCGGAGACGGGGTCTGGGCCGACGATTACGGGTGGTGCGGCATCTCGTGCCTGGCGGCTCAGGATTACCTTCGTTCGATCGGCGATGATTCCGCCGCCGACATGTACCTCGACCGCGCCGAAAGATGCTGGCAGTGGATGACGCAGACCGGCTACGACGGAACCGACGCGGCAACTCCGGTTAAGCACGGTTGCGGGAACACTTCGCCGGAGCGAAGGAAGGCAAGCGGTACGTACGGCACCCGGAACACGGTCACGAACGTCAACCTGCTGCTGCTGTCGCTTCGGTTGTACGCGGCAACGAAGAAGAGCGACTACCTGTCGATGGCCTGGTCGCAATACCAGTGGTTCAGTGCCTGGATGACGATCGAATACAAGAGCCTCGACGACGGACGGTATGTCAGGCAGATCGGCCTCGGGCCGACTTATGCACTGATCCACGAGCGGCCGATGGCCGAGGACACGTATGTCGAAACAAGCGATCCGGGTTGGGAACGCGGCTGGCTCTGGTCAGGCGACCAGGGCCTGCTGATGGCCGCGATGGCGGAAGTCGTCCTGATGCAGAACGACTTTCGCCAGTTTCCAGGATTCGATCCCGCGTTTGCTCGCGACAAGTGCAACTATATCGCCGCAGGAATCGAGCATTACCTGTTCGGCAAGGACGCGGTGCTGCGCGAGGCACCGTTCAGAGCGGCCTTCAACCCTCCGCCTCCGAACGTGAATTATGCCAACGACTATGTCGGCGGCCGCGGTGTGTTGCTGCGTTACGCGTCCGAGGCGTCGGTGCGCCAGGCTCGGAAGACGACGTTCAATCTCGACGGCGTCCGCAAAACAGCAGCTGCAGTGTGGGACAGCCGCGTTTCACCGAATCAGTTCACCCCGTTGTGGAACAGCGCAGGGGATGCGGCGTTCAACGCAGGCTTCGTCGCTGCATGGGGCACCGGCGTGTCGACGGCCCTTACCTGGAAAATCGATGCCGCCCAGCTTGCCGGCGTGCTTCAGGCCAACGGTCTCGATGCCATTACCGCTGCAATACGCGCCAGTTGACCAAATGCAATACCCCGGGGTCGGGGCACAGGTTCGCGCTCAACAACGAAGTCACCAATTCGCCGCCGGGGTCAATTGGCGAATAAATGCCCGCCTTGCTCGTTGTGGCAAGGTAAAAGTATACGCCCACGTCTTGCTGGCCGCCGACGGCCGCGGAATCAAGAATCGGTAGGAAGCGGTGTCAGGTTCACTTACGCTGTTATTGCATTACAGCGCAACGTCGTAGTTCGCCGCGAAGATATAGTCGCCGTCGAACTGATACGCGCCGAGATAGCACACGCCCTGGTACGGCCGCATCACACCGCGCTCGTCGGCCGTCAGCGGACTCGAGCCGTCGACCTCGATGCAGTTGTCCGCCGCATACTGCGCCGGGCTGTCCGATCCGAGCGGCAGCACCGGCAGGTGGAGCGGCGAGGCACTGTAGATGCTCAATGCGCCGAGCAGCGGGGGGGTCGTGTCCGGGTTTATACCGCTCTGCGAGACGCCAGGGACCGTGTACGACCGGTGGATGAAATTGTTGCCGGCGTAAACCAGGCCCGACGTATCGGTGCTGGCCCCATTGACCACGTTGACGCTGACATCGCTCTGCAGGCCGCCGTCGGCGTGCGTGCCGTGGAGGATGCTGCTGTGGATCATCAGCGTCGCCGAACTCGCGCTGCCGTCCTGGATCTTGTTGCCGTAGGCGAGCGAGTAGACCGTGCCGTCTTCGGGACCGATGTTGGCGCCTTGGCCATTGTTGCCGGCCAGGAAGTTGCCCGCGAACGTCGAGAAGTCGATCGTGACATTGCCGTTGAGATTGAACAGCGCGGCGCCGAGGCCGCTGCCGTTGCCGGCCGCATCGATGCCGGAGCCACCGCGCGCGGCATTGCCCGTAGCGGTCACGTTGAGCAGGTTGACCGTTCCGGCATGGTTGAAGATCGCGCCGCCCATGCCCGCACCAGCTCCGCCGGCGTCCGGGGAATCCGCCCTGGCCCCGCCGAAGCCCCCTGGGGGGCCGATGTTGTTGTATGCCTTACCCCCACCGCCGCCAAAGCCGCCATAGCCGCTGAAGCCGACGACGGAGGAATAATCCGCGCCACCGCCACCACCGCCGAATCCGCCGCCGCCAGCGCCACCGCCACCGAGAAAGTCGGTCCCGCCGCCGCCACCACCGCCGCCGATTCCGCCGCCACCACCACCGGAATCGTTGCCGCCACCAACGCCGAAGCGTCCTGCGTTTCCTCCAATGCCTTCTCCTGCGCCGCCACCGCCACCGTCCCCGCCGACGCCCGGGGTGTCGGCTTGAGTGTCAGTCCCGCCCCCGCCACCGAGCAAACCCAACCCGCCACCGGCCCCGCCGGTCGTAGAAACCGCGGAGACGCCATTGCTGCCTGGCAAGAACCCACCTCCTCCGCCACCGGCAGAGGAGGAGCTGCCGCCCGAGCCGCCAAAGCTGGCGGCCTGAAAAAATGGCGTCGGTCCAAACCCTCCCCCGGCTGAGTCGGCTGCGTCCTGACCCATGCCGCCACCGCCATACTCACTGGAAACACCGGTCGATCCGCCTTGCGCCGTGTTGCCGATCAGCGAGACATTGGCGAGGTTCAAAACGCCCTGGTTGAATATCGCGCCACCCATTCCGGCGCCTCCACCGCCGTAGCCGGAGTCGCCACCCTTGGCATAGCCGCCCTCGAGAACGGTGCGTTGCAGCGTCAGCGCGCCGGCTTGAATCTCGAGTCCACCCGAGACATAAAAAAAGCGGAACGCATTCGCCGTCGCGGGCGTCGGATCGCCGACGTGCGACGCCGTCAACGTCAACGTTCCCGTCGACGAAAAGATCGTGATGTTGCTCGCGATCGGCGGCAGCGCGTTCGGCCCGTACCAGTAGTTGTCGATCGTCGTGAGCGTGATTTGCGTCTGCGTCACGAGCAGCGTGTACGAACCCGACGGCGGGACCGGCTGCAGAGGAACGTTGCAGGTGCCAAAACTCGTCGTCGCCGACCCGATCGAGGAAGGGCTCACGCCGTTCGCGTTATTCGCCAACCCGATCGCTTGCGCGAGCGAGCAACCGGCCGCATCGTTCACGAAGACACCCCATTGGGCATCCGCCAGCCGCGCCGACGCGGCGATCAGCATGCACAGGATCAATTGGAGCCAGCGGATCGAAGCGAATCGCGCGCGCGGATGCATGTCAACGGCCCTCCCTGTGGAAAAACCGGTTGCAGGACGCCGTTCGATTGGACGCCCGAACAAAAGCGTAGTCCGGACACCACATCAAGGCAATGGCGTAAGAGCCGGATGCGCGGAGCTAGTGCTTTAGCCCCTCTCCCCTCGGGAGAGGGGTTCGGGTGAGGGTCCGGGGTACTTTGTGCAATATCGAGCCGACGAGCGCGCCGGCGGCGGCGACGAGTTTAACGATCGATCGGGTATGATGCGGCCGTTCTACTGGATTTGCGGATGACTCGAACCAATTTGCGCGGCGCGCTGATCGTTGCCGCCGCCTGCCTCGCGGCGCTTGCCGCAGTTGCAACCCCGACTGCCGTTTCGGCGGCCGCCCCGTCCGCGTCTTCCACCGGAGGCTCGTCCTCGGAAGCCGAGATTCTGACGAAAGTGGCGCCTGCCGCGGATCCGCGCGTCCTGCAGTTGGCGACGGCCGCGATGGCGTGCGCGCAGAGCGAAGGCGTCGGCGTTGGCGCGACGCGCCTTGCCGTCATCGACTACAGCCGTTCGTCGCTGAGCCCGCGCCTGTGGGTTTTCGATCTCGCGGCGCAGCGGCTGCTGTACGAGGACGTCGTTGCGCACGGCCAGGGTTCCGGCGGCGACGTTCCGGACCGTTTCTCGAACGACGAAGGCACGCACGCGTCGAGCCTCGGCTTGTTTTTGACGGCCGACACGTACACCGGCCATAACGGCTACTCGCTGCGCATGCTCGGACTCGAACCCGGCGTCAACGACGCGGCGCTCGAGCGCGCGATCGTCATGCACGGTGCCGCCTACGTCGATCCGCAGGCGGGCCGTCGTCAAGGCCGCCTCGGCCGCAGCTGGGGTTGCCCGGCGCTACGCAGCGCCGTCGCCAAACCGATCATCGACGTGCTCAGGGATGGCCAGTTCGTGTTCTCGTACTATCCG
>DASSGP010000445.1:0-8800 GCA_035693405.1 Rudaea sp.
CGGCTGGCGGCCGGAGCAGAAGATGACGTTGCTCGAGGCGTTTCGCGCGTTCACGCTCGATGCCGCGTATGCCGAACATCAGGAGAAAACCCTCGGCACGCTGGAGCCCGGCAAGTGGGCCGATTTCATCGTGATCGATCGCGACATCTTCGCGATTGCGCCGGAGAAAATCTGGTCGACGGCCGTGCTCGAGACCTGGGTCGGCGGCAAGCGCGTGTACGCGGCCAAGCCGGCGGCACGTGCCAAGAACTGATTAGCGCATTGGGCAAGAAGACGCCGGTGCTAGACCGGCGTTTCGTGTGCCAGCGGTGCCCCGAATTGGCGACTGAATAGATCACGCGCCATGTCGTTACATGCGCGGCCGGGTCCCCGCAGTGACTACAGGTTTGCCGTCGCGCAGGTCGAAATTGAATTCGTAGTCGAGGCTGAATGGCCTGGCCTCGTCCTTGACGACGCGCGTATCGGTCACGTTGCCCTCGGCGTCGAGGACGTCCTCGAACGTGCGGAAGCGGAGCGGCGTGTAGCGCCACAGGGCGACGGCGCTGCGCACCGCCTCGTCGAACGCCGCCGGATGCCCGGCATCAGTCCCAGCGGGCTCGATACGCACGTCGCTGACCCTGCCGTCGGTATCGACGATCAATTTGGCCGTCACCGCGACGTGAGGCAGGTGCAGGCCGATCATGTCTGCCGGATACTCAGGTGCCTGCTGCGCAAGCGGCACGGATGCGGTCGCCGTTTCGTCCTCTCGTTCCTCATAGTGCTCGGTGCCCGGCGCTTCCACGCTGCGGTACTCGACATGAGTCTGCGCGGATGGGCGAGTGGTGTCGACGCAGCCAACCAGGATTGACGTAACAGTGACTGCGAGTGCGCGTAGAGTGAGTGAAGGGCAACGGCTCATTGACCAGTTCATACCGGGGACAGGGTCCGAACCTTTCTTAAGGTCCGCTTGAAGCAAAACGCCGGCACACGGCCGGCGTTTCTCTTTGCGCTCATGCAGCACTCGCTCAGTGCTTCATAGCCTTGCGCAGACGCTCGATTGCCTGCAGCTGCGCGATCGCCTGGGACAGCTCGGCCTGGGCCTGGGCGATCTCGACGGTTTCGCTGCGGTCGGCGAGCTTGCGCTCCGCGTCTTCCTTGGCGCGCAGCGCCGCGACTTCGTCGAGGTCCTTGGCGCGGACCGCGGTATCGGCCAACACAGTGACGACCTGCGGCTGCACTTCGAGAATGCCGCCGGAGACGTAGAAGAACTGTTCCTCGCCGCTTTCCGGGACGACGCGCACGTAGCCCGGCTTCAGGCGCGTGATCAACGGCGCGTGACGCGGCGCGATGCCGAGTTCGCCCATTTCGCCGGAGGCGACGACGAGCGTGGCCGTGCCATGGAAGATTTCGGCTTCGGCGGAGACGATGTCGCAGCGGATGGTGGTTGTCATTTGGTGGGGCCTCGAGTTGTGTTGTGGCGATCGTCGAGAAGCGTAAGGAGTTGGGGGTGAGGAGTTAGAAGGAAATAGAGCAACATCGGCTTGTCCTCACTCCTCACAGCGCACCAAGGGCGCGCGACCTCACCTCCTCACGCTCTTACGCCGCCTTCTGCTCGCCGGCGATCTTCTTGGCCTTCTCGAACGCTTCTTCGATCTTGCCGACCATGTAGAACGCCTGCTCGGGCAACCCGTCGCACTCGCCGTCGAGGATCATGCGGAAGCCGCGGATCGTGTCCTTCAGCGAAACGTACTTGCCCGGCGAGCCGGTGAACACTTCGGCGACGTGGAACGGCTGCGAGAAGAAGCGCTCGATCTTGCGCGCGCGCGACACGGTCGCCTTGTCTTCCTCGGACAACTCGTCCATGCCGAGGATCGCGATGATGTCTTTGAGTTCCTTGTACTTCTGCAGCGTTGCCTGCACGTGGCGCGCCGTTTCGTAGTGCTCGACGCCGATGACGTTCGGGTCGAGCTGGCGGCTGGTCGAGTCGAGCGGATCGATCGCCGGGTAGATGCCGAGCGAGGCGATGTTGCGCGACAACACGACGGTCGCATCCAGATGCGAGAACGTCGTCGCCGGCGACGGGTCGGTCAGGTCGTCCGCGGGAACGTAGATCGCCTGCACCGACGTGATCGAGCCGGTCTTGGTCGACGTGATGCGCTCTTGCAGCGTGCCCATTTCCTCGGCGAGCGTCGGCTGGTAGCCCACGGCCGACGGCATGCGGCCGAGCAGCGCCGACACTTCGGTGCCGGCCAGCGTATAGCGGTAGATGTTGTCGACGAAGAACAGCACGTCGCGGCCCTTGCCCGACGCATCCTTCTCGTCGCGGAAATACTCGGCCATGGTCAGGCCGGTCAGCGCGACGCGCAGGCGGTTGCCGGGCGGCTCGTTCATCTGGCCGTACACCATCGCGACTTTCGATTCGCTGATGTTGTCGGGCTTGATGACGCCCGACTCGATCATCTCGTGATAGAAGTCGTTGCCTTCGCGCGTGCGCTCGCCGACGCCGGCGAACACCGACAGACCCGCGTGTTCGGTCGCGATGTTGTTGATCAGTTCGAGCATGTTGACGGTCTTGCCGACGCCGGCGCCGCCGAACAGGCCGATCTTGCCGCCCTTGGCGAACGGGCACATCAGGTCGATGACCTTGATGCCGGTTTCGAGCAGGTCGCTGGCCGCGGCCTGTTCGTCATAGCTCGGCGCCGCGCGGTGGATTTCCCAGCGCTCCTTCTCGCCGATCGGTCCGGCTTCGTCGATCGGATTGCCGAGCACGTCCATGATGCGGCCGAGCGTCTTCGTGCCGACCGGAACCTTGATGCCGGCGCCGGTGTTCGTGGCGACGAGGTTGCGGCGCAGGCCATCGGTCGAGCCGAGCGCGATCGTGCGCACGACGCCGTCGCCGAGCTGCTGCTGCACTTCGAGCGTGATCGGCGCCGCGGCGCCTTCGACGTTCAGCGCGTCGTACACCCTCGGCACCTGGTCGCGAGGAAATTCGACGTCGACGACGGCGCCGATGATTTGGACTACTTTGCCTTGATTCATTCTGGTGTCCTCAAAAACTCAAATTCGTATCGCTTCTAGCCCCTCTCCCACCGGGAGAGGGGTTGGGGTGAGGGTCGGGACTTGTATCGAGGTCGATACATGGCCGAACCCTCATCCGGCGCTTCGCGCCACCTTCTCCCGGTGGGAGAAGGGAAAATCAAAATCAAACTGCGGCAGCTCCGCCGACGATCTCGCTGATCTCCTGCGTGATCGCCGCCTGGCGCGCCTTGTTGTAGACAAGCGTCAGACTGTCGATCGCCTTCGTGGCGTTGTCGCTGGCCGACTTCATCGCGACCATGCGCGCGGCGTGCTCGCTGGCCAGGTTCTCGAGCAGCGACTGATAGACGATCGATTCGAGGTAGCGCACGATCACGTGGGTGAGAACGGTCTCGGCGTCGGGCTCGTACAGGTAGTCCCACTCGTGCGCCGTCACAAGCGTCTTCGACGGCGGCAGCGGCAGCATCGGTTCGAGCGTCGAGCGCTGCGTCATCGTGTTGACGAAATGGTTGTACGCCAGCGTCACGCGATCGACATTGCCGGCGACGTAAGCGTCGACCATGAGCTTGACCACGCCTACCACCTGCTCGACCTTCGGCCGCTCGCCCAGATGCGTGACGCTGCCGACCATGTTGACTTTGAGCCGGCGGAAAAATGTCTTGGCCTTGCTGCCGATCGCGATGATGTCGATCTCGACGTTCTTTTCCTGCCAGGCGCGCATCTCGGCGAGCAGCTGGCGGAACATGTTCGAATTCAAGCCGCCGCACAGGCCGCGGTCGGTCGACACGATGATGTAGCCGACGCGCTTGGTCTGCTCGCGCTCGCCGGCGAGGATCGGGTGCTTGAATTCGCTGTTCGCCTTGGCGACATGGCCCATCACCTGGCGCATCGCCTTGGTGTACGGGCGCGATGCGCGCATCAGGTCCTGCGCCTTGCGGATCTTCGAGGCCGAAACCATCTCGAGCGCGCGCGTCACCTTGCGCGTGTTCGCGACACTCTTGATCTTCGTGCGGATTTCTCTTGCGCCTGCCATTTTGAATTTCCAGGGACTAGGGACTAGGGTCTAGGGACTAGCTAGAGCGGGGGACTGGAAGCGTTGGGGGCTCTTGCTGGCCCCTGGCCCCTAGTCCCTGTGCTCTCACCAAGAACCAGTCTTCTTGAATTCCTCGATGCCCTTCTTCAGAGTGGCTTCGATCGTGTCGTTCCAATCGGCCTTGTCGTTCGCCGCCTTGACCCAGTCGCCGAGGGTGTTTTCGAAATGGGCGTGCAGGCCTTTCTCGAACGGCAGGATCTGCGCGACCGGCAGGTCGTCGAGGTAGCCCTTTTCGGCGGCGTACAGCGACAGCGCGAGCTGCGCGATCGACAGCGGCGCGTACTGCTTCTGCTTCATCAGTTCGGTCACGCGGATGCCGCGCTCGAGCTGGGCGCGCGTCGCCGCGTCGAGGTCCGACGCGAACTGCGCAAACGCGGCGAGTTCGCGGTACTGAGCCAGCGCCAGCTTCACGCCGCCGGCCAGCTTCTTGATGATCTTGGTCTGCGCCGCGCCGCCGACGCGCGACACCGAGATGCCGGCGTTCACCGCCGGGCGCACGCCGGCATTGAACAGGTCGGTTTCGAGGAAGATCTGGCCGTCGGTGATCGAAATCACATTGGTCGGCACGAATGCCGAGACGTCGCCGGCCTGGGTCTCGATGATCGGCAGCGCCGTCAGCGAGCCGGTCTTGCCCTTGACCGCGCCATTGGTGAACTTTTCCACATATTCTTCATTGACGCGCGCGGCGCGCTCGAGCAAGCGCGAATGCAGATAGAACACGTCGCCCGGGTAGGCTTCGCGGCCCGGCGGGCGGCGCAGCAGGAGCGAAATCTGGCGATACGCCCAGGCCTGCTTGGTCAGATCGTCATAGATGATCAGCGCGTCTTCGCCGATGTCGCGGAAGTACTCGCCCATCGCACAGCCGGAGTACGGCGCGATGTACTGCATCGCCGCGGACTCGGACGCCGACGCGGCGACGATGATCGTGTGCGCCAGGGCATCGTTTTCCTCGAGCTTGCGCACGACGTTCGCGATCGACGACTGCTTCTGGCCGATCGCGACGTAGATGCATTTGATGCCGCTGGCCTTCTGGTTGATGATGGTGTCGATCGCCAGCGCCGTCTTGCCGGTCTGGCGGTCGCCGATGATCAGCTCGCGCTGGCCGCGGCCGAGCGGAATCATCGCGTCGACCGACTTGTAGCCGGTCTGCACCGGCTGCGCGACCGACTTGCGCCAGATCACGCCCGGCGCGACTTTCTCGATCGGCGAACTGTGCTTCGCATTCAGCGGACCCTTGCCGTCGATCGGTTCACCGAGCGCATTGACGACGCGGCCCAGCAGTTCGCGGCCGGTCGGCACTTCGAGAATGCGGCTGGTCGTCTTGACCGTGTCGCCCTCGCGCAGGTGCTCGTAGTCGCCGAGCACGACCGCGCCGACCGAGTCGCGCTCGAGGTTCAGTGCCAGCGCAAACGCGTTGCCCGGCAGTTCGATCATTTCGCCGGCCATGGCGTCGGCCAGGCCGTGAATGCGGACGATGCCGTCCGACACGGAGACGATCGTGCCCTCGTTGCGCGACTCCGCAGCGAGCTTGACCTTCTCGATGCGGTTCTTGATCAGTTCGCTGATTTCGGACGGATTTAGGGTGGTGGCCATACGGTTTCCTCTGCGGTGCATCCCGTGGGGACGCGCTTCGGTAATTGAATGCAAAATGTAAGGGGTTAGGAGTGAGGAGTGAGGGAAAGCCTGCAACCTCACACCACTCCTAACACCTCACTACTACTGTCGCGTCAGGAGCGAGACCTGCTTTCCTCACTCCTAACACCTAACTCCTCACACTCTTCAGTGCGTCAACGCACTTTCCAGCCTTTCCAGCCTGCCACGCACCGATCCATCGATGACCATGTCGCCGGCATCGATGACCGCGCCGCCGATCACGCTCGGATCGATGCGCTGATCCAGATCGATGTCGCGGCCGAAGCGCTTTTTCAGCGCTGCTTTCAGCGCAGTGATTTGTTCGTCCGAGACCGGCGTGGCCGAGCGCAGCGTGACCTTCAGCACGCGTTCGGCATCGCGCCGGAGTTCTTCGAATAGCGCCGCAATATCCGGCAGCAGCGGCGCACGGCGGTTCTCGACCAGCAGCGCGAGAAATCCGGCGAACGCCGAATCGACCGTTTCTTCCGGCGGCAGCAGCAGTCCGGTCAGCTCGGCATTGCCGATGCGCGGATTGCCGACGAGCGCGCCGACACGCGCGTCGGCGATCAGCTGCGCCGAGAAGCCGAGCTTCTGCGACCACGCGGCGAGCGCGTCGGTCTTGCGCGCCGATTCGAATGCGGCACGCGCGTACGGACGCGCCAGGGTCAGGGTTTCGCTCATCGACTAGATCTCTGTCACCAGCTGGTCGAGCAGGACTTTGTGAGTGTCCGGATTGATTTCGCGCTGGATGATCTTCTGCGCACCCTGCACGGCGAGCGCGGCGACCTGGCCACGCAGCGTTTCGCGCGCCTTGCCGACCATGCCCTCGATTTCGGTCTGCGCGATCGCTTTCTGGCGTGCGCCTTCGAGCAATGCGTCAGCCTTGGCCTTGTCGAGGATCTGGTTGGCCTGCTGTTGCGCCTTGTCGATGATCTCGCTGGCCTGCACGCGCGCCTTCTTGATCTCTTCGTCGACGCGGGCGTTGGCGTCCTGCAATTCGGCCTTGGCGCGATCGGCCGCAGCCAGGCCTTCGGCGATGCGCTGGGCGCGCTCGTCCATTGCCTGGGCCAGTGGCGGCCAGATGAACTTCATCGTGACCCAGATGAGGATCCCGAAGGTGATCATCTGGGCGAACAGGGTTGCGTTAATGTTCACGGGCTAGACCTTTGCGGCGAAACGTGAAAACAACCTTAGTGGGCGGCAGCGGCCGATGCGTTCGCGACAACCTTGGCGGCAAACGGATCGACGAACGTCAGATACATCGCGATGCCGACGCCGATGATCGGAATCGCGTCGATCAGGCCGACCAGCAGGAACATCTTGCCCTGCAGCATCGGAACGAGTTCGGGCTGGCGCGAGGCGCCTTCGAGGAACTTGCCGCCCATGAGGCCCATGCCGATCGCGGCGCCGATGCCGCCGAGGCCGAGCATCAAGCCGGCCGCGATGGCGGTCATGCCTTCAACAGATGCGAGTGCGCTGATATCCATGTGTGTCTCCGTAATGCGTCGAGTGAATGAAAACCGGTTGATGCGTTCGTCAGGGTTGTGCGATCAATGATGGTCCGCGGCCATCGCCATGTAGACGACGGTCAGCGTCATGAAGATGTACGCCTGCAGCGAAATAATCAAAATGTGGAAAAGTGTCCATGCGGTGGACAGCGCGATCTGCGTGTAGCCGCCGGACAGGGCCGCGGGCAGTCCGACCAGGCCGGCCAGCGGAATGCCGAGCAGCAGGACCAGCGCAAGCAACCCCTTGCCGCGGGCGAACAGGAATACGGTCAATACCATCAGGGCGGCCGCGACGACCAGCGCGCCGATGTTGGTCGTGGTCGCCGCTTCGGGCGCGCCCAGTCCGAGCGTGAAGCTGGCGAGCAGGATGAAGATCATCTCGCCGGCGTACATGTTTCCGAACAGTCGCAGACCCAGACTGATCGGCTTGGCCAGTTCTTCCACGCACTTGAGCAGGAAGTTGACCGGCAACATCCACTTGCCGAACGGATGAAACAGGAATTCCGCGCCGACGCCCTTGGCGCCCTTGGCCGCGAAGCTGTAGCCGAACGCAATCAGGAATACCGTCAGCGACATGCCAATCGCGACGTTCGGATCGGTCGATGGCACGGTGCGCAGATGTTCGATGCCGACGCCGTGGGCCAGCGCCGGCAGCAGGTCGACCGGCAGCATGTCCATGAAATTCATCAGGAACACCCAGAAACCGACGAGCAACGCCGTCGGCGCAACGAACCGCGCGCCGTGGTGATAGGCGTCCTTGACCTGCGAGTCGACCGACTGCACGCACAGTTCGATGAAGTTCTGCCACTTGCCCGGCACACCGCTGGTCGCCTTGCGCGCTGCGAGGCGGAACATGACGACGAAAATCAGCGCCAGCACGACCGAGAACAGGAACGAATCCAGATGCAGCACCCAGAAGCCGCTGGCTTCCGGATCGATGCGCATCGTGTGCAGATCCAGCTTGAGGTTGGTCAAGTGGTGCAGGATGTAGCTGCTGGTATCGTGGGTGCCTTCAGTCGCCATGTGCCTAAGGAATCCAGTTGCGCAATCCAACGTCGAAATTCATGCCGCACCTGCGGAGCGTGCACCTGCCGGTTCAGTCGTGACGAACCCAGCTCTCGTGCAGGCCGAACAGTTGCGGCACCAGCGCGGCGATAACCCCGCACATTACCGGCAGACCGGGCAGGCCTGCCTTGACCATCGTCAAATAGAGGCCGATCGCGATCACGCCCCACTTGAGCATGTTGCCGACGATCATCCGGGCAAAAACCATTCCCGCCGACGCCGGGCCCGTCGCGAACATCCGCAGTGCCAGCACGCTCGTCGCGGCTGCCACCACGGCGCCCCCGCAAAACGCCCCGAGTCCCGAGCGCCAGCCCGCAAAGGCAAATCCCGCGGCGACCAGCAGGGTCACGCCAAGTTGTGCGCAGACGACACGAATGGCGAGCCGCCGGCCGGCAGCAATGGAATTTTGCATCGGAACTGTGCAGCTTTAGATTCGGCTCCGCTGCGCGACAATCGCACGCCGGCGCAGGCCGGTCGACAAGGCCCA
>DASSGP010000446.1:0-8150 GCA_035693405.1 Rudaea sp.
TCCATGAGGTTGCGCGCGATCGCTTCGCTCTGGCCGCGTTCCTCGGCACCCACGCCCGGGTAGGCGCCGGGCGTGTCGATGAACGTCAGGACCGGGAGCTTGAAGCGCTCGGCCATCTTCATCAGGCGCAACGCCTTGCGATAACCCTCGGGGCGCGGCATGCCGAAGTTGCGCCGGATCTTGGTCTTCGTGTCGCGGCCCTTCTGGTGGCCGACGACGACGACGGAGCGGCCGTCGATGCGCGCCAGGCCACCGACGATGGCCGCGTCCTCGGAGAACAGGCGGTCGCCGGCCAATTCATGAAACTCGCTGCAGATCGTCTGCACGTAGTCGAGCGTATACGGACGGGCCGGATGACGCGCGAGCTGGGCGATCTGCCACGGCGTCAGGTTGCGGAAGATTTCGGCCGTCTTGTGCTTGAGCTTGTCCTTGAGCCGGCCGATGTCCTCTTCGATATTGAACGCCTGACCTTGGCTGGCGTGACGCAGCTCCTGGATTTTCGCCTCGAGTTCGGCGATGGGCTGTTCAAATTCGAGGAAGTTCGGGTTCATTCGACGCAGTAAGGCAGCAAAGGCGCGAAGTATAGCCCGCTTCAATGAAATACCGCTGTCGCAGCGCAGCTGCGACGATCACTCCCCGCTTTTATCGGATACCGGGGTCGCGCGGGGCGCGACGCTTGCTCCCCCTCTCCCGCTTGCGGGAGAGGGATGGGGAGAGGGCAATCCCGCTGGCGGGAGAGGGTACGGGGTGAGGGTCGCCGTCACGTTGCCCGCGCGTCCAAGCGCCACCCTCACCCGCGCCTGACGGCGCGGCCGTTGCTAAGCTCGTCCCTCGCTAAGCAACCCCCAGCCCACGCGCAAGGCGCGCGGGCGCTCAGCGCTGCGCGAGCCAGTGGCTCGCAAGCGCAGCGCTTCGCCCCGCCAGCGGGAGAGGCGTTAGCCGACGGTGGCGTCAGGAGACCGGCGGTCCGAAGACCAGCTCGGCGCCGAGCACGCCGGAGAGCTTCTCCAGCGTCTGGCGCAACTCGCGGCTCGCCCGCACGCGCCACTCAGGCCCCAGTTCGACCTCGCCGCGGGCCTGGGCGTTGCGCACGCTCAGGCGCACGAGCGTCGTGCCGCCGCGGTAGGCCGCCAGGACGCCCTGCAGGCGCAGGGCAAAATCGGCATCGATGCCGTTCAGGCGCAGCCGCAGCACCCTGGCCTGACGTTCGCAAACCGAATTGATCGAGGCGATGTGCTGCGTGCGCATGCGGAATCCGCCGGAAAAATCATCGGCCTGAACCGGGCCTTCGAACACGAGGATCGCATCGCGCGTGAGCAACGGCCCGAATTCGATCCACGCTTCCCGGTAGAGGATCGCCTCGAACTTGCCGGAGAAATCCTCGACCTGCACGAACACGCGGCTGTCGCCCTGCTTGCGGATGCCCATGACCGCGCCGACCAGAGTGAAGGTCTGCTGATCGGCGTAGCGGAACTGGCGCTCGGGCGGCGGCGGTTTGTAGTGTTTGTCGATCTCGCCGATCGGACAGTTCGCGACCCTGGCGATCAGGTCGCGCCAGGCATCGGTCGGGTGACCGGACAAATAATGGCCAAGCGTTTCGCGCTCGCCGGAGAGGCTCTGTTCGATCGGCCACGCGTCGACTTCGGGCAATTCCAGCTTCGGTGCCGCCGGACTGGCGGCGCCGAACATGTCGTTCTGTCCGGCCTGCGCGTCGCGCGCGTGTTGCTCGGCGGCGCGCATCGCCGCCGGCAGCTGTGCCATCAGGCTCGCGCGGTTCTTGGCCAGCGCGTCCATGGCGCCCGAGAGGATCAGCGCTTCGAGCGCGCGCTTGTTGAGTTTCTGGGCGTCGACGCGGCCGCAGAAATCGGCGAGATCGCGGAACACGCCGCCGCGCGCGCGCGCTTCGACGAGGCTCTCGACGGCGCCGCGGCCGACACCTTTGACGGCGCCGAGTCCGTAACGGATCGCGCGTGCGCGTGCCGGCGATGCGGCTGCCGTGTCGGGTGCGAGCGCCTCGAACATGTATCCGGAGGCATTGACGTCCGGCGGCAGCACGCTGAGTCCGAGCGCCCGCGATTCGGCCAGGAAGTTCACGACCTTGTCGGTATTGTCCATGTCCGACGACAGCACGGCGGCCATGAACTCGGCCGGGTAATGCACCTTCAGCCATGCGGTCTGGTATGCAACCAGCGCATACGCGGCGGCATGCGACTTGTTGAAGCCGTAGCCGGCGAACTTCTCCATGAGGTCGAAGATCGCGTCGGCGCGCGCGGCGGACAGACCGTTGGTCGCGGCGCCATCACGAAAAACGGCGCGCTGCTTGGCCATCTCGGCGGCGTTCTTCTTTCCCATCGCGCGGCGCAGCAGGTCGGCGCCGCCGAGCGTGTAGCCGCCGACGATCTGCGCCATCTGCATGACCTGTTCCTGGTAGACCATGATGCCGTAGGTCTCGCGCAGCACTGGTTCGACGCGCGTATCGGGATACTCGATCCGCTCGGTGCCGGCCTTGCGCGCGCAGAAACTCGGGATCAGGTCCATCGGGCCGGGGCGGTACAGCGAGACCAGCGCGATGATGTCCTCGAAGCAGTCCGGCTTGGCTTTCTTCAGCGTGTCCTGCATGCCGCGCCCTTCGAGCTGGAACACGGCGACCGTCTGCGCTTTTTTCAGCGATGCGTAGACCGCCGCGTCATCGAGGGGCAGTGTCGTTATGTCCACGGGTTCTTCGCGAACGAGAGCGCGGCGTGCATTGATCGCCTTCACCGTCCAGTCGATGATCGTCAACGTGCGCAAGCCGAGGAAGTCGAACTTGACGAGGCCGACGGCCTCGACATCGTCCTTGTCGAACTGCGTGACGACGCCGTCGTTGCCGCCTTCGCTGTAGAGCGGAGCGAAATCCGTCAGCGGTTCCGGCGCGATGACGACACCGCCGGCATGCTTGCCGGCATTGCGCGTCAGGCCTTCGAGCTCGCGCGCGAGGTCGAGTAGGGTCTTGACCTCTTCCTCGCTGTTGTAACGCGCGATCAGGTCGCCGGCAGCAAGCTGCGCCTTTTCGGCGCGCTTGGCCGGGTCGGTCTCGGTCGCGGCTGACAATCCGAGTGCATCATCGAGCGTGATACCGAGCGTCATCGGGATCAGCTTGGCGATGCTGTCGACGAAGCCATAGGGATGGCCGAGCACGCGGCCGCAATCGCGCACGACCGCCTTGGCCGCCATCGTGCCGTACGTGATGATCTGGCTGACGCGGTCGCGGCCGTACTTGTCGGCGACGTAGTCGATGACGCGGTCGCGTCCGTCCATGCAGAAGTCGACGTCGAAGTCCGGCATCGACACGCGCTCGGGATTGAGAAACCTCTCGAACAGCAGCCCGTAGGCGAGCGGATCCAGGTCAGTGATGCCGAGGCTGTATGCGACCAGGGAGCCTGCGCCCGAGCCGCGTCCCGGGCCGACCGGAATGTCGTTGCGCTTGGCCCAGTTGATGAAGTCGGCGACGATCAGGAAGTAACCGGCGAAGCCCATCTTGACGATGACGTCGACTTCGGCGGCGAGGCGCCGCGCGTAGTCTTCCGGCGTGAAGCCTTGCGCAGGCGCGCGCTTGGTCAGGTGGGCTTCGAGTCCGGCCTGCGCTTCGGCGCGGATGAACGATTCGGTCGTGTGCCCGGCGGGAACCGGAAACGCCGGCAGATGGTAAGTGCCGAATGCAAGTTCCAGATTGCAGCGTTTTGCAATTTCTACACTATTCTGCAGCGCCTCCGGCAGGTCGGCGAACAGCGCCTGCATTTCCTCCGCCGATTTCAGATATTGCTCCGCGGTGAAATCGCGCGGCCGTTTCGGGTCGTTCAGCAGTCGGCCCTGGTGGATGCATACGCGCGCCTCGTGCGCCTCGAAATCCGCACGCGTCAGAAAGCGAACGTCGTTCGTCGCGACGACCGGACAGTCGGCGGCGGCGGCAAGCTGCAGTGCGGCGTCGAGAAAATGCGCTTCGTCCGGGTGGCCGCAGCGCGTGATCTCGAAATACCAGCGTCCACTGAAGCGTCGCAGCCATTCGTGCGTGAGCGCCAAGGCAGCTTCTTCCTTGCCCGCGAGCAGCTGGCGACCGACATCGCTGCGGCGCCCGGCCAACGCGATCAATCCATCGCAGTGATCGGCAAACCATTCGGGGTCGACGACGGCGAAATCGCCGTGGCGTCCTTCGATGTAACTGCGCGAGATCAGCTGCGCCAGATTCAGATAGCCACGGCGGTTCTGGCATAGCAGCGTCAGCTGCGTTGGTGCGCCAGGTTCGGCCGGATTGCCGATCCACATGTCCGCGCCGGCGATCGGTTTGATGCCATTGGCTTCGGCTGCGCGGTAGAACTTGACCAGCGCGAACAGGTTGCTCTGGTCGGTCAGCGCCAGCGCCGGCATGTCGAGCGTCACGGCGTGGCTGATCAGATTCGGATACGACGCCCTGGCCGGATCGCCGTATTCGGGCTTTTCCGGCAAGCGGATCGTCGAATCGACCAGCGAGAAGTCGCTGTGGATGCGCAGGTGGACGAAGGAGGGGTTCATGGCTACCGGAAGTTACCCGGTCAGGGTAGCCCTGCATCTGGGGTCAGGCAAGGCTTGACACATCGCGAATGTGATTGGCCTGCGCCCGATTTGCCTCTACGTGCACACGAGTGCGACAAGTCGTTCGAGCTGCTGCGGAACTTGGCCGTCGCGCCGGCGCTGCACATGGCGACGCCGGGTCCCCAGGCTCAACCGGCTGTGGGATACGGTGCGCGACGATTCGCGCGACGTGCAGGCGCGCGCGGCCGGCGAGGCGGCTACCGGGAACGCACGAGCGATTACGGTGCTTCCGCCGCGCGGCCCGGCGCCCAGACGATCAGCGCCGCATATGCTACTCCGATCGTTGGGCGTACGAGCCGGAGCGGGAGTGGAGAGAACGACCATTCCGCGCGGCTTTCCAGCCTAGGCGAATGCGAATTCCGCCTGCACCACCGGAGCGAAGCTGCGCCGATGCTCGCAGCACGGGCCGAGCCGGTCGAGTGCGGCAAAATGTTCGGGCGTCGAGTAACCCTTGTGCTGGGCGAAACCGTAGCCCGGGTATTTCGCGTCGAGTTCGACCATCATCCGGTCGCGCGCGACCTTGGCCAGGATCGAGGCCGCGCTGATCGCCGGCTCGAGCGCGTCGCCGTCGACGATGGCGCGGCTTCCGCAGCACAACTCCCTCGGTACACGGTTACCGTCGATGAGAGCGAATTCCGGCGCCGGCACCAGCGCGGCGAGCGCGCGCGCCATGCCGAGCATCGTCGCGTGGAAGATGTTCAGGCGGTCGATGTCTGCGACGTCGATCGCGACCACGCTGAACGCGAGCGCGCGCTCGCGGATGCGCGCTGCCAGCGCCTTGCGCCGCTCCGGCGTCAGGATTTTCGAATCGCGCAGTCCGTTGATCCGCCGCTGCGGGTCGAGGATGACGGCTGCCACGACGACCGGACCGGCGAGCGGGCCGCGGCCCGCTTCGTCGACGCCCGCGGTCAGCGTCGGCCAATGTTCGCGCACGCCGCGGCGCGGCCGGCGCTTCATCGCGCCGCCTCGCGCGGGACGAACGCGGTGCGAGGTCGCTCAGTCATGCAGCACGCCGAGCTGGTGGAAGATGAAGTTCTGGTACGAGTCGAGCACGCGCTTGTCGGCGCAGTTCAGATAGAAGCCGTCGCAGCGCTCGCGCATCAGTGCATTGGCTGCGAAGAAATCGTCCTTCTTCACGCCGGCGACATCCAGGATCAGCGCGCCGGCGAAGCTGAGATCCAGCGCCGGATAGTCATAGCTGCGCGCCGGCTTGTAGTTGCTCTTGAGCATGTAATAGGTGATGAAATTCGGATCGCTGATCGTCTTCGGCGTGACTTTCTCCAGCAGGCGCATCGAGCCGTCGAACGATGGCTGGTGATCGCCGAAATGGAATAGCACGGTTGGGCGATCGCTGTCGAGCAGCGTCTTTTCCAGGTGCGTGACTGCCGCATCGGAACCGTCGAGCCGGTACAGATAGTTGCCGAGATTCAGGTTGATCCAGTCGTCCAGGGCCTTCGGCTTGAAGTTGCCGGGAAACAGAGGCTTGTCGTACGGCTGCAACTGCTCGACCAGCGGCGTCATATGCGGCCCGTGCTGACGCAAGGTCAGCATCATCACGAACAGCGGCTGGTTGCCGATGGCCTTCTTCTCGTCGGCATAGATGCGGTCGAACACCTGCATCAGGTCGTTGTCGCTCGATTCCCATGACAGGCCGTAGTCCTGGCCGTCGTAAAACTTGTCGAAACCGTAAAACTTGTAGGCGTTGCGCGCGTTGATGAAGTCGCCGGACATCGGATACACGGCGATCACGCGATAGCCGGCCTGGTGCAGGACATCGGGCAGAGTGTGCACGACACGCGGGGCCAGGTTGTACGGTGCATACAGTCCGGCGTCACCGAAAGTCTGGTGATCAAGACCCGTGATCAGCGCAAACTCACTGGTCCAGGTGCCGCCGCCCCAGACGTGGACGGTCAGAAAGCCGTGCGCGCGCGTCCGCCCGTCCGGCTGGAACATCTTGTGCTTGCACAGTGGCAGCGTGCAGAGCTCGAGCATCGTCGGATCGTAGGTACTTTCCTCGAGCACCGAAATGATGTCCGGATGTTCCTGCGGCGATTTCATCGGCCGTTGTCCCGCACACGCCTTGACGGCGCAGACCGGCGGATTTTCCTCCGCGTCCTGGGTCCAGGACAGGGCAGGATCGGCATCGGCGGCGCGCGGCGGAATGCGGATCGTAGTCTGGTAGAACGAAGCGAAGAAATCGGCGATGTAGCTGCGATCGTTCATCGTCTGCCACATGCCCTTCTCGAACACGGCTGAGAACGGGCCGGCCGGCGAATCGATCGCCACCAGCAGCGGAATCGCCGCGCAGATGCCGAGCGCGCGAATCCAATGCCGGTCGTGGCCGGTGACATGGCTCAGAAATACCGGTCGGTCGAGGCGCCAGACGAGGATCAACAGACCGGGAATCAGGATGACGCCGGCGATCAGGGCCGCCAGGATCGGCGGATAGCGCGTCGCGACCTCGAGCAGGTCGCGATTGACCGAATACACCAGATCCGGCGCCAGCACCGGCGTGGCCAGGTAGTGGTACTTGATCACGCTCGCGGTCAGAATCCCGCCGAACACGACGGTCGGCAGGGCCAGCGCGAAAGCAGGACGGCGCGTGACGAACGCGGTCAGCACGACCGACGTAAACAGCAGTGCAGTCGAAAACAGGCGCTCGCTCAGCGCAGCTTCGAGCAGCGGTCCGCAAACCAGCAACACCAGAAAACAGGCGGCGGTGGCATACGTGACGATCCGGGTCCTGCGGGGCAGCGCTGCTGCGATTGGCATCGATGTCATGCGAGCGTCACGATGACGCCATGTTGGGGGCAGCCGGCGGGGCCGTCAATCCGAATGGTGCGGCGTTGCCCGGGAGCATTGGGCGTTCGTTCACGCTGGAGCCAACAGGTCGGCGATTGCCGCGCCCGCGTCTTGTGACGGCGGCGCACGCAAGCTTTCGTGGAGGTGCCTGAATTCGGCAAGGGTGTCCGCATCGGCAGTGCGAGTGCGCAGCGCCGGCGCGAGTCCCGCGGCGATGGCGGCCGGCGTGCAGGCATCCTGCATCAATTCGGGCACGATTTGCCGGCCTGCAAGAATGTTCGGCAACGAGTAGACGCTTGTCCGCAACAACCCGAACAACTTGACCAATGCATAGGTGAGCCAGGCCACGCGATAGGCGACAACCATCGGCCGCTTGGCGAGCATCGCCTCGAGCGCTGCCGTGCCCGATGCCAGCAGCACGGCATCTGCGGCAATCATGGCGGTGTGGGCGTTGCCGTCGATGATTTGCAGCGCTGAGGGCTGAGCGCTGAGAGCCGAGAGGGCAGGGTCGCTCAGGATTCGTTCGAATGCTGTACGGCACGCAGGCGTGGCCATTGGCGCAACGATCTGAAGGGTCGGAAACTCGCGTTTCAGCAACCCCGCCGCGCCGAGGAAATCAGCACCGAGGCGCTTGATTTCGTCGAGGCGGCTGCCTGGAAGCAGCGCCAGCACCGGCACGTGCGGCGGCAAGCCGAGCTCCTGGCGTGCCGCCGCCTTGTCGGGTTCGACTGGAAAGACGT
>DASSGP010000447.1:0-5932 GCA_035693405.1 Rudaea sp.
GGCGAGCGGCGTGCCCTGGGGATACGGCTACGCCGTCGTTTGTGCGGAGTGCTGAAGTTGCGGTGATCGCACCGCTGTCGCATCATCGAACGCTATGGAAAAAATGCAGCTGGTTATCGATACGGACCCCGGCGTCGACGATGCGCTGGCGATCCTCATGGCGCACGGGCATGCGGACGTGCTCGGCCTGAGCATCGCGGCGGGCAACGTCGGGATCGCCCATACGGTCGCCAACGCTCTCAAGCTCGTCGAGACAATCGGCGCCGGCACGCCGGTGTTTGCCGGCTGTGCAACCCCGCTGGTGTTGCCGGCCGAGGACGCGGCGTTCGTGCATGGCATGGACGGTTTCGGCGATACCGGTTACACGCCGAGCTTGCGCCGCGCCGAGGACGAATCCGCGGCGCTGGCGATCCTGCGCCTGTCGCGTGCGCATGCCGGCAAGCTCGTGCTCGTGGCGATCGCGCCGCTGACGAATCTGGCGCTCGCGCTGAAGCTCGACCCGGCGCTGCCGGAGCGCGTGACGAAGCTGGTCATCATGGGCGGCGCCGTGACCGGGCGCGGCAATACGCAGCGGGTGCCGGCCGAATTCAACATCGGCTTCGACCCCGAAGCCGCGCACGTCGTGTTCTCGTCGTTTCCGCAGTTCACGCTGGTCGACTGGGAAGCGACGATGCGCCACGGCATCGCGTTTGAACGCATGCGCGCCTGGCTCGAAGCCGACAACCCGCGCGCGCGTTTCTACGCGTCGATCTCGCGCAAGACGCACGCGTGGTCGCGCGAGCGCGGGCGGCCCAACGTGCTGGTCGCCGATGCGCTGGCGATGGCCGTGGCGCTGCAGCCCGATATCGTCACGCGCGCCGAAGAACGCCACGTCGCGATCGAACTGGCCGGCACGCACACACGTGGCGCGACGGTCGTCGACTGGGAGTCGAGATTGGGGGCGGACGCCAATGCCCGAATCGTGCTCGGCGTCGATCAGGCGCGGTTCGAGACGTTGGTCGCCGCTGCGCTGGGCGCCGCCTAGACCCGCTTGGGACTGGCGTCGCCGGAGGGCGTGCGCGGCGCGGCTGCCTTGTCCGGCGCGTCCTCATGCACCTGCACCGGGCTGCGCACCCACAAATCCATTTGTGGAAACGCGATTTCGATGTCGTTCTCGCGGAACACCTCGGCGATGTGCATCTGCAGATCGTTCTTCACGCTGGCGCGCTGATTGATTTCTGCCACCCAGGCTTGCAGCTCGAACAGCTGTGCGTTGTCGCCGAAACCGGTCAGGAAGCAGACCGGGGCTGGATCGGACAGCACCAGCGGATGCGCCGTAGCGGTCTGCAGCAGCAGGCGTTGCGCGAGACGCGGATCGCTGCGGTAGGCGACGGCGACGCGCGTCACGGTGCGCGTTATCGAGTCGCTCAGCGTCCAGTTGGTCAGGCGTTCGGTGATGAAGCTCTTGTTCGGGACGATGACCTCGCGGTGGTCGGCGTCGACGATCGTCGTGGCGCGCGTGCGGATGCGCGTAACCGTCCCTTCGACATTGCCGATCGAAACGACGTCGCCGACGCGGACCGGGCGTTCGAACAGCACCATCAGTCCGGAGATGAAATTGGCGAAGATCTCCTGCAGGCCGAAGCCGAGGCCGACCGAAAATCCGGCCGCGAGCCACTTGAAGCTGCTCCAGCGCAGGCCGAGCAGCGCCAGACCGACGCACGTGCCCGTGAATAGGATGATGTAGCGCGTGATCGTCGTGGCCGCGTAGCGCGTCGGCGCATCGACGTTGAAGCGGCGCAGCACGCTGACTTCGAGCAGGCCCGGCAGGTTGCCGGTCGCGACCCAGGTCAGGCTCAGCACGATCAGCGCCTCGAGGACACCAAGCAAGGTGACGTTTTCGTCTTTCCAGACCGGGATGTCGTCGAGCATCGCGAGGGCGGGAGTGACGTCGGACCAGATCCACAGCAGCGAGATGAGCACGGCGAGCGTTGTCAACCAGCGCAGGAGACGGCGCGTCTGCTCGCCGACTGCGGCTATCGTGATCTCTTCCGGCTCGGGCTCGGGTGCGGCGCCGGCGTCGTCACGCTCGCGTTGCTCTTCGGCGGATTCCTGCTTTTCCTCGAGGCGCTTGAGCGCCAGCCGGCGTTCGCCGAGGACGAGCCAGCGCACGGCCAACCCATGCACCGTGGCTATCAGCAGCAACACGCCCAGCGATGCGATGACGTGCCGGCTCAGAGTCATCACGGTGACGAAGTAGCCGTAGAGCACGAGGCCGGCCATCAGTACGAATCCTGCGCTCATGGCGATCCGCACTGTCTGGCGCACGCGCAGCGGCTCGGCCAGCACCGCGCCGCGGACCGTCCAGAGCCGGCCCGGGGCAAACAGGCGCCAGGCCAAAGCGGCAAAACCGATCGCCGACAGCGCGAGCAGCAGCCGCCCGACCGTATCGATCGGGGCCGGTGGCCCACGCAGCAGCAGCAGACGCAGCACGAACAGCGTCGGCATTACGCACACTGCGAACCACGGCGCGGCGGCGCTCAATGCCTCGCGACGCGGTCGCGGCCAGCGAAAATGAGCCTGGGCGAGGCCGTTTTCGAGCATCATCACGCGCAGGCAGGCCACGGCATACGCCGGCATGACCAGAGCCGCGAACGCATAGGCAGTTTCCTCGGTGAGATTTCCGCTGCTCGGGAGCTGCCGGCACAGGTAGGCCAGCATCCAAAGTGCAAACGCCATGGGCGCCGCCGCCATCAATGTCCACAACAGGGCCTTGCCGGTCAGCGCAAGGCGGTCCGTGCGGATGCGCCGCATCGGCGTCGTGAGTTGCTCGAGCCTCGGTGCAATGCGCCAGCGAGCCATGACGAGCAGCACGAAAGCGATCGCGGCGGCGGCGGACGTCAGCGGCGCCGCGACGATCGCGTGTTCGACGTTCACGGCCACGCGGCCCCAACGGCGTGCGCCGAAGAAGGTGCCGAAGTCCTGCGACAGTTGCGCGAACCAGGCCGCGTCGATTGGCTTGTGGCTCGGCGTCCAGAGCAGGCGCGCATCGAGGATGTTGTCGAGCTTGTCGGTCGAAGTGACGAGTTCGTGCAGCGTCTGTTCGGCGTCGCCCTGGACCGTCGCGAGGCGGGTCTGCTGAAGCAACAGCGCTTGCACGATGTCGGCGCGCGTATTGAGCAGGCGAAACACGCTGGTGCGAACGTCGTTCAGTCGCTCGGGCGGCGGCGCCGGCATTCGCGCCAGCGCCTGGTCGACGGCACTACCCAGATCACTCAAGACGGTCTGCTGCTCGCGCAGGCCGATCAGGTTGATGCGCGTCTGTGCGAGGTCGGTCTGCAGCTTGCCGAGTGTGCGCTTGAGCAGGGTCAGCGATTTCAGCTTGCTCTTCTCAGCCAGCAGGATCAGGCCAACGGCTTCGCTGACACCGCCGATGCGGATGCGCTCCTCGGTGTTCTTCAGCGCCTGTGCGGTGTCGCGCCGCCAGGTTTCCCAGTCCTGCTGTTCAGCGTGCAGCTGGCTGAGTTGGTGTACGGAGTCGGCGAGCTTTTCGGCCAGTGAAACATTCGCATTCGCGGTTTCGCCGAGCGCGCGGAACTCGGTCACGGACCGGTCGCGTTCCTGCGCGACGCGCGCGGCGAGGTCGGCGGCTGCCGCTCCGGTGCGGTCGAGCACGAGATTCTCCAGCGTCGCGACGTGCTGGTTCAGCTCGCTGATTCTGCGCTGGCGATCGCGCAGTTGCGCGGCGAGCAGGCGCATGCGGCTCTCGTAAGTGCGGTCTTCCAGATTGAGCAGCTCGATCTGGATAGTCGCACGCCGGGCAGCGGCCTGGGCCCGCAGCCTCTGCGCCTGTGCCGTGGCGCCATCGCCGGCGGCCGGTGCGGCCTCGCCACTCTTGTCCAGTGCCGCCCGCGCGGCCGCCAGTTCGGCGCGAAGCTGGCTCGGCCTGAGCGTCTGCCGATCAATCTCGGCCTGCAGCGTCGCGGCGCTCGACTTGGCGGCGGACAGGTCGTCACGCGCGCGCGCCAGCAGCGATTCGAGCTGTTCGACACTCGCGCGTTCGGGCAATGCGGTGCGCCAGGCGAGCAGCGCGGTGGTGTCGTTTTGGGCGAGCGTGTCCTCGAGTTTCTGCGTTTCGGCATCGGCGACCGCGGAACTCTGGGACAAACCCTGCCACTGGACCGCGAACTCGTCGGCCGCGGACTCGTCGTCCTTCGCGGCACGCAGCAGTTCTTCGATCTTGCCGCGCTGGTCGGCATCGCGCGTCTTTGCCGCCGCCTGCAGCGCGGCGTCGATCGCCGCCATGTGCGACGCAGGCAGCGCCGGTGCCGCCGGAGTTGCCGGTGCCGGCGCCGCGGCGCCCTTCAGCCAGCGCTCGCGCAGCGCCTTCTCGTCGTCTACGCTGATGGTCTTGAGCGCGGCATTGATGATGTCGCGCAGCATTGGCCAGTCTTCGCGTACGGCCAGAGTCACGGCCGTTTCGAGCGCAAGCTGGCCGGACAGCACGATGTCCTGGTCGAGTTTCAGCCGGGCGAGCGCATCGGCGGTCCTGAAAGGATCACCGACGAACGCATCGACTGCCTTGTCGCGCAGCGCATTCAGGGCGGCGGCGATATCGGGGAAACTGCGCGCCTTTGCCGAGCTGTCCTGCGCGGCGAGCAGCGCTGCCCACGGCGATGACGCGACCAGGGCGATCGAATGGCCCCGGAGCTGGTCGAGACTGCTGAATCCGGGTTCGCCGCGGCGCGCAAAAACGGCGGCGGACAGGCGCAGGTAGGGCGCGGTATACAATATGTTCTGCTTGCCGTCGGCCCCGGGCGCTGCGGCCGACATCAGGTCGGCGCGATGTTCGGCCAGCGCGCGCAAGGCGTCGCTGCGATTGGCCACGCGCACGACGTGGAACTCCAGCCCGGTGCGCGCCGCGATCAGCTTGAGATAGTCTGCGCTCAGCCCGTGCTGGCGACCCTCGGCGTCGACGCCATCGATCGGGGCAAGGTCGGGATCCGGGGCGACGCGGACGGCCTTGTGGGCAGCGACCCACTGGCGCTGGGCCGAGGTCAGCTCGAGCGACTGGGCCCTCAGCCCGGGAGCCAAGGCCAGCAAGACGAGAAAAATCGCGAGCGCGCACGGGAGTTTGTAGCGTTCGAACGGTCGTCTGGCCGCGGCGGATTCGCGGCCCGGACAGGACAAATGCGTCATCGGCTTGCGAGACCAGGCCGTAAAAGGGTAATATTAGCCTCTTTTCTCAATGATTTGCGGAGCTCACGCCATGAAAGCCGACATCCATCCCAAGTACCAGAACGTGGTATTCCAGGATGTCTCCTCGAATTTCACGATTCTCACGCGATCGACGATGACCAGCAAGGAAACGATCAAGTGGGAAGACGGCAAGGAATATCCGCTCGTCAAGGTGGAAATTTCCAGCCAGTCCCATCCGTTCTATACCGGCAAGCACAAGGTCATGGATGCCGGTGGTCGTGTCGACAAATTCCGTCGCCGCTACGGCGCCAAGCCGACCGCGTAAGCGTTCCGCGACCGATCCCGGTTTGAACGCCCGGTAACCGTTTTCCGTAACCGGTGCGGGAACAGTGCGCGCGCCGTATCGAAACGGCTTGCACGCTCCATCGTATTTGAATGCGGGCGTGGACCAGTTCAATCCGGCACTGCAGCGGCGCCTCCCGCACGCGGTGGCAGCGCGTGTCCGGTAACGTTCCGGCAAACGCTTGTGCGATAATTCGTCGTTGTCGACAGTGCGCGCGCACTGACGCAGGGGCCGATTACGCGGCACCGATGCGCCGGCACAATGACCGGCGCTCTTGCAGTGCTGCTGGACCATGACAGGAGATCTCGCCGTGTCCGATCAAAGCGTTGTGCTGACCGATTCCGCGTCGAACAAGGCGTCGACCTTGCCGATCGTCAAGGGCAGTCTCGGCGATCCGGCGATCGACATCGG
>DASSGP010000448.1:0-4462 GCA_035693405.1 Rudaea sp.
CCAAGAAGACTGCACGCAAGACTGCAAAGAAGAAGTAGTCCTGTAGTACGGTAATACCTGCAATAAACTGCAACACGAACGTAAGCGGCCCGATCGGGCCTGGTACACCGGCCGCGGAGTTGGCGGCAGGTAGAACACAACTAGAATGCTGTAGCTGAAACTTACCTCTCCCCGTGACTTGCCCAGCACGGGGAGAGGCTCTAACCCGGATCGCACAGTCCGATCACCCTCCGAGCGCTCTGCTCGACTTCTCCGGTACCTGCTCGACGCGGCCACTTCGGCGCTGCCGCGATCTCGTGTTCCCGATCGGCTTGTCTGCCGCGCAACCGTGGCGTCGCGCTCGCACCTGGCATAGCATTGAGCGGTAGTCGACGCCGCGCGTCGTAGCCGGGGAAAAAAACCATGCGTTTTCTGAAGCGACTCGTTGTCTTCCTGCTCGTGCTGATCGTGCTCGCGATCGGCGTCGCCTTCCTGCTGCCGAATGGCGCCCATGTCGAACGCGCGACCACGATCGCGCGGCCGCCGTCGATGGTGTTCGCGGTGCTCGACAGTTACCGCCGGTTCAACGACTGGTCGCCGTGGGTGGGCAAGGATCCGAACGCGCACTACACGATCACCGGGCCGGTCGCCGGCGTCGGTGCGAAGGAGAGCTGGGTGGGCGATCCGAAAACGGTCGGCTCGGGGTCCCAGGAAATCATCGAGAGCAAACCCAACGAATCGGTGACGATGGCGCTCGACTTCGGCGATATGGGCAAGGCGAAGGCCCGGTTCCTCCTTTCGCCCGACGCAAAGGGTACGCGCGTAACCTGGACGCTCGACACCCAGGCGCCGCTCGCGCTCGACGGCCAACTGCTCTTTAATGTGATCGGCCGCTATATGGGTTTGTTCATGGACAAGATGGTCGGCCCCGACTACGAGACCGGACTGGCCAAACTCAAGACGCTGATCGAATCCTTTCCCGACGTCGACATCGGCGGCGTCAGCGGCGACGCCGTGACGCTCGCGCCGCGCGCGATCTATTTTGTCAGTGCCAGCAGCGGACCCGATGGCGAGTCCGCCAAGGCCGTGCTGACCGAAGCGTATGGCAAGCTCGGCAAGTACCTCGGCGACAATGGCCTGACGATGCAAGGCGCGCCGCTGACGATCACGACGAGTTACGACAAGAGCGGCTGGAAATTCGACGCCGCAATCCCGGTCGATCGCAACAACGCGGCGACGCGCGACGACATCCAGTCCGGCGCAACGTACGGCGGTCCGGCCGTGCAGTTCATCCACGTCGGTCCGTACGACAAGCTCGGCGATACGATCACCAAGGCATATGCCTGGCTCAGCGTGCAGGGCTACAAGGCGAAAGGCCGCCTGATCGAGGACTACATCAGCGATCCGGGCAAGACGGCGCCGGAACAGCTGCAGACGAAGGTGACGATTCCGGTCGAGTAAATTATTGCCACATGGAGCACGGCAATCGGGCGGCGACGGCGGGATGATTAGGCGATTGTCGGCATGGAACGGGAGGGCCCCGTGAAGCTCCGGTCGTGGATCGTCCTGCTCGTGCTGGCCAGCGCACCGGGGCTCGCTTCGGCGGCAGCGACCGCCGTCAGCGTCGACTTCAACGCGCGCGGACGGCCGATCAGCCCGCTGATCTTCGGCGTGTCGTTCGGCAACGCGGCGCGCAATGCGCAAATCGGCTACACCCTCGATCGCTGGGGCGGCAACTCGGTCACGCGCTACAACTGGCAGGCGGACATCCACAACACGGCCAGCGATTACTACTTCGAAAACGTCCGTGACTGTACGGCCCCGGGCTGTATCGGCACGCCGCCGGCCGGCAATTCCGCGGACGCGTTCATCGCCGCCGCGCGCAGCGCCGGCGCGCAGCCGCTGATCACGATCCCGACGATCGGCTGGACGCCGCGCAGCGACAGCCCGGCGACACATCCGTTCTTCGCCGGCTTTTCGACGACGAAGTACGGGGCGCAACTTGGAACCGACGCGCAGTGGGATCCGACTGCCGGCAACGGCAAGTGCGGCTCGGGCAACAAGACTGGTTACTGCGTCGGCGGGAAGATCGTCGGCAACGATCCCGCCGACACCTCGAGCGCGAGTCTGCCGGCCGACGCCTCAGCCTGGATCGCACACCTGCAGGCGATGTTCGGCAACGCGGCGTCCGGCGGCGTGAAGTTCTATGCGCTGGACAATGAAATGATGCTGTGGAACTCGACGCATCGCGACGTGCATCCAGCGCCAGTGACGTTCGACGCTGCATGGGCGAACACGCTGCAGTATGCGAGCGCGATCAAGCAGCAGGAATCCGAAGCCCGGGTCACCGGGCCGGTGACCTGGGGCTACTGCGATCTGTTCGGTTCCGCGGCAGACAATTGCGCCGTCGGCAACGATCGAACGGCGCACGCCGACATGCCGTTCGTCGCCTGGTACCTGCAACAGGTGTGCGCGAACCCGCTGGCCGGAGGAAAACATCTCGTCGACTATCTCGACCTGCACTATTACCCGCAGAATCCGAATGGTGCCCCGACCGACATTGTCGGCAGCGCCGACGATGCGGCGACCGCGGCCCGGCGTCTGCGGTCGCTCAAGGAACTGTACGATCCGGCCTGGGTCTCGGAGTCGTGGTTTGCCGATCTCGGCGACTTCGACAGCAACCACTACAGCAAGCCCGATTTCATCCCGCGCGTGCGCGGCTGGATCAATCAGTATTGCCCGGGCACGAAACTCGCGATCACCGAATACAACTGGGGCGACGACGGCACAGCCAGCGGCGCCGTCGCGCAGGCCGAAGCACTCGCAATCTTTGCGCGCGAAGGCGTCGACCTCGCCGCGCGCTGGTCTGCGCCGGCTGCGAATTCGAAAGTCGAACAGGCGTTCCGGCTTTTCCTGAACTACGATGGATCCGGCGACGGCGTCGCCGGCGACAGCGTCGCGGCGGCCAGCGCCAACGTCGATCAGATCGGCGCCTACGCATTCCGCCTGTATGCCCAGCGCAACATGCTGCTGCTGACCAACAAGGACACATCAGCGACGCACTCTGTCGCATTGACGTTCGCGCAGGCGCAACACGGAGCGTGGACGCTGTACGGCTTCGACGCCGCGAATGGCCTGCGCTCGATTGCCAGCGGCAGCAATCCCGGCACGGCCCTGACGCTCGACAACCTGCCGGCGCTGTCAGCCAGCCTGCTCGTCCTCTCCGACGCAGACGGACTTTTTCGTGACGGGTTCGACTAAATGCGGACGTCGGCCCGGTTCATGCAAGCAATACTGGTTGCCACGGGTGAGCAAAAATGCGATACCTTTGTGACAATCCGCGCAACAGCCGGATCAAGGGGCTGAATGCCTGCTGGCGTCGAAGCGACGCCGGCTGCTGGGGGCGCGGAAAACCCTATTCACTGCCGCGACGTCCCGACCATGTCTGCAAACCCCAATAGTTCCAATACCGGTGGCTCCAGCCCCCTGGTCAAACTGATTCCGATTGCCGTCATCGCCATCGGCGTGGTGATCGGGTTGTACTTCTTCCTCTCCAGCGGATCGAAGGCGCCTGCGCCGGCAACAAAGACGGCGCAGACCGCGCCCGCTGCGGGTGCTCCGGCTGCTGCAGCACCGGGTGCCGCCGCCGAGGCGCCGCCGGTAGTGCCGGATCTGACTCCCGAGCAGTTGCTCAAGGAAGCCGGCGCGGCTTTCCGCGAGCAGCGCTTTGTCGCTCCGCCCGGAAACAATGCGCTCGAATACTATTTGAAGCTTCTGGAGAAGCAGCCGAACAACCAGACGGCAAAAGATGCGTTGCGCGAGATGTTTCCGTTTGCCACCGGTGCGGTCGAAACGACGATCAACGCCGGCGGTCTCGACGAGGCGACGCGCGTCATCAACCTGCTGTCGAAGGCGGACCCGAGCAATTACACGCTGACGATCCTGCGCAGCAAGCTCGATGCGAAGAAGAAGCAGGTCGATCGCGACCAGGCAGTAGCGACCGCCGCCGCGGCCGCCGCCGCGACACGTCAGAGTCAGCAGCAAGCCGCCGCCACGGCGCCAGCTCCGGCGCCAGCTGCTGCTGCGCCAGTACCGGCAGCCGCACCGCCTCCGGCTGAAACTGCCGCCGCGCCACCTCCAGCGCCCAGACCAGCCAGCACCACCGCAAGCGCCACGCCGGCGGCAGCGCCTGCCGCTCCGGCTGCAGGTGGCGAAACGCGTGCCGCGGAAGTCGTGAAGACTACGCCGCCGGAGTATCCGCCCGACGCGGTGCGCAAGCATCAGGAAGGCTGGGTCGAAGTCGAGTTCACCGTCATGCCCGACGGTTCCGTCGCCAACGCGACGGTCGTCAACGCCAATCCGGCGCGCATATTCAACAGCGCCGCGCTGCGTGCAGTCGAACGCTGGACCTTCAAGCCGCGCACCGACAACGGCACGCCGACCCAGGAAAAGATGCGGCGCCGCATCGAGTTCAAGTTCTAGG
>DASSGP010000449.1:0-6896 GCA_035693405.1 Rudaea sp.
TGCGTTCTTCGGCAAGGCGCAGATCCTGTCGGCCAGCGCAATGGGCATTGCCCACGGCACGAACGACGCGCAGAAGACGATGGGTATCATCGCGCTGGCGATGGTCGGTGCACACAGTTCAGGCGCGTTCGATCAAGTGCCAGCGTGGCTTGGCTTCCTGCGTCCCAGCGAGGCCGCCCTGCACAGTGGCGCCATCGATACCTGGATCAAGGTGACCTGCGCACTGGTAATGGCTGCCGGCACAGCCGCGGGCGGTTGGCGCATCATCAGGACGCTCGGCCACAAGACGGTCAAGTTGCACCCGATCAACGGCTTCGCCGCGGAAATGACCGGTGCCACCGTTTTGGGTGTGACCTCGACACTTGGCATCCCGGTCTCGACGACGCACAACATCTCGGCCGCGATCATGGGCGTGGGCACTGCCAAGAGGCTCAACGCGGTCAAGTGGACTGTCGTCGAGCGCATGGTCTGGGCGTGGCTGCTGACGATCCCGGTCGCCGGCGTGCTTGCCTATGGGCTGGTACTAGGTCTTAAGATGCTGGGGTGGGACTGATAGCGTCCAGCCGATTCACAGCAGCGCATCACTTCGTGACCCGCAATTGCCCCGGCCAGTCGCGGTAGTTGAAGACCTGGCCGTTGCGGCGGACCTCGGCGAGTCCGGCCGGATCGACGTCGGCGTACACCCACTGTGCGGCATCGAGTTCGCCGATCGCGAGCACGCCGTTGTCGGGGAAACCCCGGTCGACCGGCGCATAGATTGCCGCTGCGCCGACGTTGATGTCGACTGCCGGCGACCACGGCGCCTCGCCGACCGTCGACGCGTGGACGACATAGCACTGGTTTTCGAGCGCGCGCGCCTGGCTGCCGATGCGCACGCGCCAGTAGCCGGCGAGTGTATCGGTGCAACTGGGCACGAGCACGATGTCCGCGCCCATTTCCACCTGGCGCCGGGCGATCAGCGGAAACTCGCTGTCGTAGCAGATCGAAATGCCGATGCGGCCGAGTTCGGTATCGAACACGCGGACTTCGTCGGCCGCCTGGATCAGCCACTGCTCGCTCTCGAAGCGCGTCATCTGCAGCTTTTCCTGGAACTCGCTGCGTCCGTCCGGATGGAACAGGTACGAACGGTTGTGATAGGCGTCGCCGGCGATGCGTGCCGGAAACGTGCCGGCGCAGATGGTTACATTGTGCTTGCGCGCTTGCGCGCCGAACAAAGCGAGGAAGTCCGGCAACAGGTCTTGCAGCGCGGCGAGCTGGTCCGGCAGCGAACCATGGATCTCCGGCGCAAACAGCGAGGCCAGTTCCATGCTGAAGTATTCCGGAAACACGAGCAGGCGCGCGCCGTTGCGCGCCGCGTCCTCGACCCAGCGGGCGATCTTGTTCTCGTACGTCGCCCAGTCGCCGAGAAATTCGATCGGGTACTGCGCCGCGGCGATGCGGAACGGGCCGCTCATTGCGCACTCCCGCGTGGCACCGGCGAGGCCAGCGCCTTGGTCCAGAAGCGCATGGTCTTGGGCGTCGGCTCGCTCTCGTCGACATCCTTCCAGACATATTGCGTCTGCAGTTCCGGACGCTCGGTGTAACCGAAGCGCTGCCAGACCGCATTCAGCGGCGTATAGTCGCTCGGGCACAACGGATGGTCGGGCGCGCGGCGCACGCCGCAGAACGTGCACAGTTCGATGCCCGGCAGTTCCGACGCGTGTTGTTCACGCGCCTGGAACAGGTGCTTGTAAATGCCGCGGCCGCGATAGGCGCGGCGCAGGACAGATTCGCCGCAGTAGAACACCTTGCCGACGTCGTAACCGTTTTCGAGGAACGGGCGCTGGAATTCCGGCGTCTCGTCCGCCATCGGCAGTCCTGTCGACGCGCCGATAAGCTGCGTCCCGTCATAGACGAGCACGGCGAGGCTGCGCGGGGACTTCACGTAGGTCTGCAGGTACTTGCGCTCGTAGCCTTCTTCGCCGTCGTACAGGTAAGGAAACTCGCGGAAAACCTCGATGCGCAGGCGCGCGAGATCATCGACGTACGGCGCGATGCCGGCGCCGGAGACGCGCTTGAAGATGAAGGTGTTGGACGCAGTCATTTCAGGTCGTCGAAGCAGCGGTTCTCGAAGGAACTGTTCTCCCGCCAGCGGGAGAAGGGAACTCGAATGCGCAGTGTTGCGTGCTCAGCTGACCTGCGCAATCCAGTCCTGCAGGTTGTAGTAGTTCGTCACGCGCGCGACCTTGCCGCCACGCACGTCGAAAAAGGCGCCGGCCGGCAGAACGTATTTCTGCCCGTGCGCGGGTGGCAGGCCCGGATCGCTCGCGAGGTATTCGCCGTTCACGACAAACTCGGCCGCAGCGCGAGTGCCATCGGCGTTCGCGAACACGACCATGTCGGTCAGGTGTTCCTTGTAGGCGCCGTTCATGCGCTGCATGAACTTACGGAAGGCGACCTTGCCGACTTCGCGCCCGCCCTGGTTGATGTCATGGACCACGTCATCGGCCAGCAGACTTTCGAACGTCTGCATGTCGCCGGCGTTGAACGCGGCGTAGTACTTCGTGATGAGGTCGATCGTGGCTTGCTGCTGCATGTCGTCGGTCCGTACGAAATGAAATCTCTTTTACCTCGCCGCCAGCGGCAAAGGGGACTTGCAGCAACAACAAATGGGTTGGCCGCGGCGCGATTCAAGCCGTCGCCGCGCACTGGCAACTAGAACGCATCTCCGCCGGCAGACACGGCTTTTTCCAGACTGTCGCCGAGCGGACCGATCTCGTCGATGAGGCGATCCAGTTCGGCCGGCGTGATCAGCTCGTACGGACGGTTCTCGCACAGGTGCAGGTAGGGCGAGCCGTCGAGATCGCTGACGGCGAGGTACCCCAGGCGTTGCTCCCAGTTGAAGCGCAGGCAGCGCTTGGCATCCATCCCGGTCAGCGGACCGATTGGCGTGGAGACGCGCAAGTAGCGGCGCCCGTCCTCGCCTTCGAGCTCTGCCAGGTGCACGCCCTGATGGCGCGTGCCACCCTCGGTCGGCATGTCGAAGCTGATCAGGTACGGATCGTTGATGCGCACCGGGAAACGGGCGTTGATGTGTGAGCGGACTTCTTCGAAGGATTGCACGGGCTTCTCCAGATCAGCGCAGCGCTATGCTAACGTGCCGGGCGCATGAAGCAAGCCCTGGGCGAAAAACCCGAGTATGCCGCAATCCGGCGCGTGATCGCCGCAATTCCCCGCGGCAGAGTCGCCAGTTACGGCGAAATTGCCGTGCGCGCCGGGCTGCCGGGCCGCGCGCGCCTCGTTGGCCGCGTGCTTGGAGATGCCGGTGCCGGGGCGAAATTGCCGTGGCACCGAGTGCTGCG
Organism: Rudaea sp.; assembly: GCA_035693405.1. Lineage (GTDB taxonomy): Bacteria > Pseudomonadota > Gammaproteobacteria > Xanthomonadales > Rhodanobacteraceae > Rudaea. The sequence goes on from DASSGP010000449.1 coordinate 3,342, forward strand.
ATCGAACGGACGATTTGCCTTTGCACCGGGCAGCCGCGGATTTCGCGAACAGCGCGCGCGCCTGCTCGAGGAAGGCGTCGCTGTCATTGCCGGCCGGGTCGAACTCGCGCGCTTTGGCTGGCAGCGCAATCTGGATGCGGAATTATGGGCCATGCGCTGATCGTGACAGGCATCACGATTCCACACTCGGCATAGCGCGCCGATTTGCACCAGTCGTCAGCGGGTTCGCGCCAATCGTCAGCGCGTGGTTGAGCCCTCACAAAGCCTGAACCGTTCCGTGCGGCAGACTCCGTCGCGAAAGCGCACGTCGGGCTTGGCCGTTACAGGCCGGTCCGAATCGCGCGGACGCGTCATTCCTGCTATCGGGTGCCGCACGACGCAATGTTCGCTTTCGCGATGCCGCGGCGTTGGCTTTCTGAAAGTCACTGCATGCGTCGGCTTGCGTCAGCATGGCCGGCGGCGACAAGGAACGGAACAGGCAGGGGAGAGCTGCAACATGATGGAAGTCGGTGCGGTCTTGTCGGGCGCTTCCGCGCGCCGTGCACTTGCGATGGCGGTGGCGATACTCCTTGCCGGGCCGCTGCCGGCCATGGCGCTGAGCCACTTCCCGGACCCGGTGTTCCATGACGGCATGGAAGGCGTGAGCGCCGGGCCTTTCAGCGATGCCGACGCCGCGCGCTTCCTCGCGCAGGCGACGTTCGGGCCGACCGATGCTGACATTGCCGACCTGCGTGCGCGGGGCTACGCGGGATGGCTCGATTGGCAAATGGATGCCGCGCAGACCCCCCCGTCTTCCCAGCTGGCCTATTACAACTGGGTAGCAAATCCGATTGCGCTTGGCGGGTTGGGCGAGAACACAGGCTACGGGAATATCATCGAAGCCTGGTTCCTCGGTGCGCTCGGCGGCCCGGATCCGCAGTTCCCAGGCAATGCCGCCAAAAAACATACGGATCAGCTCCGCCAGCGCGTCGCATTCGCCCTGAGCGAGATTTTCGTCATCTCCGATCAGAACACATTGATCGACCAGCACCCCGACGGGCAGGCCTACTTCTACGACATTCTGAGCAACAACGCCTTCGGCAGCTTCCGCACGCTGCTCGAGCAGGTGACCTTGAGTCCGGCGATGGGCGTCTACCTCAACATGCAGGGCAATCCACGCGCGAACCTGTCGCAGAACCTTCACCCGGACGAAAACTACGCGCGCGAGATCAATCAGCTCTTCAGTATCGGTCTGGTAGTGCTGAACCAGGATGGCACACCATTCCTGTCCGGCGGCAAGCCGGTTCCTACCTACGACCAATCGGTCGTGACCAACTTCGCGCACGTTTTCACTGGCTGGAACTGGGCGGACTGCACCAGCGGCAACTTCTCCGGGTGCGGCTATCACGGGTCGGATTTCGTCTTGCCGATGGTGTCATTCGCTGCGCACCACGACAACGGCAGCGATCTGACGAACGACATCGTCAGCAAGCAATTGCTGAACTATCCACCGCCCAACTACGCGGTCAATCCGGACCTGCACGCCGCAGTCAATGGCGGCGTACTGGTTGCCGGCGGCACGCCGGCGTCGGACCTCGCGTTCGCACTGGACAATATCTTCAACCATCCGAACGCGGGCCCGTTCATCAGCAAACAATTGATCCAGCGACTGGTCACGAGCAACCCGACTCCGGCATACGTCAAGCGCGTCAGCAACGTGTTCAACAACAACGGCAGCAATCAGCGCGGAGACCTGAAAGCCGTCGTCAGGGCCATTCTGCTCGACCCCGAAGCACGCTATGGACAGTTCCAGGATCCCGAGGTCTTCGGCAAGTTGCGCGAACCATTGCTGCGCATCACCCACTTCTGGCGCGCGATGGGGGCACGGCATCAGTGCGGCGCGGCCGGCTACGCGAATGGAGACTACGCCAACGCACCGTATCGCTACGCGGGCTATGACCTTGCCTACGGCACCGACGACACGATCTACGGCAACGGCGTCGGCCAGGCGCCGATCAAGGCCGACACGGTGTTCAATTTCTTCAAACCCGGTTACGTGCCCGGCGGCGAGATGGCGGCGGCCGGTTTGCTCGGTCCGGAGTTCCAGATCAATACGGATACATTGATCAGCAACTCGACCAATGCGATCTTTAGTTTCTATGCAGCGGGCTTCGACGTCAGCGACGCACCGCTCTGTTCCGGTTATGGCCCGCCCGGCGAAGTCGCGATCGATCGCTCGTCCGATATGGCTTTCCTCACCGCCAACGGCAACGGGGCATTGATCGACCGCTACAACAAGCTGTTCATGTCCGGCCAGATGTCGCCGTTTATGCGGCAGACGTTGCTCACTTATTTGAACTCCCTCGGCGGAAGCAGCAAGCAGCGCGTCAACGCGTTGCTGATGCTGATCCTGACGTCACCCGAATATATGATCCAGAAATAGGGGCTGGCCATGAGACCTGATCGCCGCAAGTTCATCCGCGAGACGCTGAGCGCCGCGCTCGGTGGCGCCAGCGCGTATTCCGCTCTCGGCAACCTGCAGCTGCTGCAGGCTGCCACACGCGCGTCGGGCTATTCGTTCGGCGACTACAAGGCGCTGGTTTGCGTATTTCTATACGGCGGCAACGACGGCTTCAATACGGTCGTGCCGTACACGCCAGCCGCTTTCCACAGCTTCTACGGCGGCGGCGGCGTGCTCAAGCCGGTGCGCCCGCAGCTGGCCTTCAGCGGCGCCGCCGACCTGGGTTATTCGACGTTGCATCCCTTGAATGCGACTGCGACCTCGGGCGACGGCGTCCAGTACGCGCTGCATCCGCAGATGCCGGAGCTGGCGGCGCTGTTCAACCAGGCGAACAGCCCCGTTGCAATCATGGCGAATGTCGGCACGCTGGTCGGACCGGTAACGCAGAACCAATACCTGCATACGAATCCGAATCTGCCGCCGCAGCTGTATTCGCATTCCGACCAGGCCGCGTACTGGCAGTCTTCGCCGCCGAGCAACACGCCGACAACCGGCTGGGGTGGGCGCATCTGCGACATGGTCGCAAGCGCGAATCCGGCGAACATCCCGATCATGACGTCGTTCTCCGGACAGGACGCCTTCATTCGCGGCCAGAGCGTCGACGGCTACATCATGAACGCGAGCATTCCGTTGACCGTCGACCTGCCGTCGAACTACGACAGCGGCGGGATCTACGCAACGGCGTTCAACGCGCTTCAGGCAGAGGGTACGCAGTCCAACGTGCTCGAGCGCACTTACTCGGCGACGATGAATCACGCCGAATCGACTGCCCAGATCGTTCTCGCCGCGCTGAATGCCGCGAGCGTGCCAACGTTTGCATCATTTTTCCCGCAGGCCAACGGCTACAACTTCGACAGTCAGCTGCAGACCGCGGCACGCCTGATCTACGCCGCCCATTTCAACAGCGTGCCAGCCTACAGCGGGTTGACGCGGCAGGTATTCTTCATCAATACCGGTGGCTATGACACGCACAGCGACGAACTCAATCAGCACACCGACTTGCTGCCGGTACTCTCGCGTGCGCTGGCGGGTTTCTACAACGCCCTGAACAGCGT
>DASSGP010000450.1:0-11333 GCA_035693405.1 Rudaea sp.
GCGATCGCGACGAGCGCCAGCGGTTACAGCAGCGAAATCTCGCCGGTGACCAACGACTGGATCTTCGGCGACGGGTTCGAGGCGGCGCCGTAGGCCGCAGGCTCCAACCGTCCGGCTGCGTCAACAAAAGGATGCCCCGCGTCGAGCGGGGCGAGCAACTTCGATGTACAGCCCAGTTACTTGAGCGAGACCGTGCGTGCGGCTGAAAACTCATCATGCAATCGCGCGTAGCGATTCTTGATGCGCGCGTAGGACGTGGCGTACTCCGGATACGATGTTGCGGTTCCGAACAGGATACCGATTTCGCGCTGCGAGAAATTGGCGCGAATCACCTGGTGCCATGCCGTGCACGCCACGAGGTCGCTTGGCGGCATACAGTTGGCGTCCAGTTCATTGGGCGTGAATTTGACCATGCTCGGCGCGATCTGGAGATCGCCGTCTTGCGTCGAGGCGGCAGCATGGGATTGTGAAATGAACGCGGTCAGCAATACCGCGGCCAGCGCTGCGGACGTGCGCAGACGAGTCTTAAAATTGGAACGGATCATTGATATATCTCCTTGAGGTGAGTTTTTTGCCTTCGCGTAGGTGATGCGACAGTGCGTCGCAGTGCGCGGAAGGCTTGCGCGCTGCTTGCGTCGTCGCCGTCCCCGACGTGGAAAAATGCGCCGTAGGGTGCCTCGCAGTGGACTTCAATCCGACTGCAAGGAGGACGGTTACCAAGAAGAACGAAGTGCGATGCTGCAACGCGCCAGCAGCCTCTCGAGTTTTTGCGTGGCGCTCGAATCAATCGGCGAGATAGCACGCTGCCGGCGGCGAAAGCGCCACGGGTACATGGAGTCAGATGGATCGATGCGCCGACGACGCACGCATCGACATGTCTCGACAAGATGAGCTGTTGCTTCGGTCGTGGTTTGTCGATCTTTCGTCGAACCACACAGGTCGGATAGAACGCGTTATCCGGCGCGTTGCTTCACCATTGTCTGCCGGCGAGGTTGAAGACCAGAACGGTTACGGCGCGACGAAGCCAACCCTGGCATGACTGCCATCGCAGAACGGCTTGTTCGCGCTCTGGCCGCAACGGCACAACCGCGTGCTGGTCACCCTTGCGACCATGCGGCCGGTGCCGCTGGTGATCTCGAGGTTGCCGCGTATCTGCAACGGGCCGTTGATCTGCGGATCGATTTGCAGCGGGCCGTCGCGCACTGCCAGCATGTCCGTCTGCGTGCCCGTGACCGGTTCCCCGCTCGCATTGAATCCGACGTCATGGTGCGAGCTGTCGCAAAACGGCTTGTTCTTCGACGCGCCGCAACGGCACAACGTGGCGCGGAAACCGATCGATGCACCGTTGACGCGCAGGTCGCCGCGGAACGCATACGGTCCGGCTTCGCGCACGGCAGCAAGATTGACCGGCGGCGCCGCTTCGTCGGGCCGGCCGTCCTTGCGTCGATAGCGGATCGCACCCGACGGACACACGTGCGCCAGTTCTGCGACGCGCTCGACGTCCATCGTGTCGGGATGGATCCACGGTCCCTTGACGTTGGCGAGGAAGACGGTCGGTCCCCAGGTCACGCAGTTGCGCGCATGGATGCAACGCTTGCCTTCGTAAATCAACGTGAGTTTTTCGGTTTCGACGGACTCGATGCCATCCTGCGTCGTCGTCGTTGGGTCCGGCGCCGCAGGCTGCTCTTGCGCTGCGGCTGCACGCGGCGGCGCAGCTTGCGCTTGCGCGGGCGCAGAGAGATCGAAGCCGCTTGCCGCCTTGCGCGCAAGCCCCGACAGGATCGATGCGGCAATGTCCGTGCGTGCATCTTGCGGGTCGCGCATGCGCAGTGCGCCGGCGGCAAGGTCGTCCAGACGTTCGCGGAAGAAACGCCGCGCGCTGATTCCCGGCGGCAGGCTCGCCGCATCGCGCAGTGCGATGAACGAGACGCCGGCATGGCAGTTCGGATTCGACGGACCGGCGGGCAGGCGCGCGGCGCGCTCGGCCAGCGGCGTCAGCGCGTGCATCAGGCCGATCGCGAGTTCGAGCGCGAGCGCCTTGTCGGGATTTTCCGCAGGAACTGCGTACGTGTACGCGAGCAGGCGCAGCATCAGGCCGTAGAGGCTGTTGGCGAGATCGGTCGTAGCGATTGCCCGCGCATCCTCGATCCAGACGCGGCCTTCGGGACGCGGCGGGCGGCGCAGCACCGGATTCGTGGCGGCGGGAAATGCCGGCGCGAAGTTAGGGTCCTGCACGAGCAGCGCTTCATACTCGCTGCGGATCTGCGCGAAGCGCTGGTAGTGAGATCCCTCGCTGTGCTGCGCCGCGCCTTCGCCCTGCGTGACGATTGCGGCGAATGCCGCAAGCACGGTCTTCAGGCAGATGACCTTTTCGACGCCCGGCAATCCCGTTTCCGCCGACGGCAGTTGCAGCGCGGGATCGCCGCAGAACGCGACCTTTTCGCCATGCGCGTGGACGAAGCGAGTGAGGCCAGCGCCGAGGATCTCGTAAAATTTGCCGACGCTGGCGTAGTCCATCGCCATCGGCGTCAGGCGCGGGCCGTCCGCGCCGCGCAGGTAGGTGCGCTCGGGAGCGAAGACCGCACTGTCCGGCTCGTTCGAACCGGTCGGACTTTCCAGATGTATAAAATGCTGCAACGTAGCGGCGTCGAATGGCGCCAGCCGCACGACGATGCCGGCCGGCAGGTAGCCCGGGTCGAGCGGAAAATTCGAACGCCCAAGCCGTGGCGCTCCGCCGAGCGCGGCCGTGATGTTCCATACAGCGACCAGATGACCCATTTCCTCGGTCGCGATGGCCATGATCGTTGCGCGCCAGCGCTTCACCGCCTCGACCTGCGCCGGAGTCAGTCCTTCGTCCGCGCCGGTCTTCAATGAAAACGCCGCGTACAGGTACGTGCACATCAGGCAGTGTTCGAGCTCCGCAGCTTCGTTCAGCGCGTGGAACAGATGCTCGCGGCTCGGAGTTGCATCGGGATTGGTGGCCATGACGCAGTAACCGTGGGTGGCTTCACACGCGATTGTACTTGCGTCTGATCGAAAATGGCTCAACGAAGAATCAGGACCGTTCGAGAATACGAAGGATCGAGTCGTTGACGATATTCGGGTGTGTCTCCGGACTCATGTGACCGATGTTTTCGAACGCGATTACCTCCGCGCGGTCCGGTTCGCCGGCGTCGAGCGCGGACGCCGTGGCGTGAGTCGGCTGAGGTCATGGAAGCGGGCACGCTTGCATGCACGGCACAACGTCTCAGGGTGCGCTCAGAAATCCTGCTCGAGCGCGGCGAAGAACTGGTGGCCACCGGTGTTGTAGCCATTCAGCGTATAGGTGCCCGCAGGGGCGGTGCTCCACGCATAGGCCAGAGCGAGGCTCAGGCCGCCGCCGAAGTAACGCGTCGCACTGACCTTGTAGTCGGTGTACGAGAACTCGCTTGAATAGGGTTTTCCGCTGAACGGGTCGGAGCCGCTGGCATGACTGCGCCCGACGTGCGCGCCCAACAGCACGTCCGGACTCAACGGCACTGCCGCGGACATGTCGAGATACCAGCTCCCGCGCGAATTCGGCGTTCCGAACGCGTCGGTCGTGGCGCGGTTGAACTTCGCACCCAGCCAGCGCCAGCGCACGTGGCCGAACAGCTCCGTCGTGTCGGGACGAGGCAGGGTCGACGCGTGCGGGTAGGACCCCGGATATTGCACGCGCAATACGCCGGCTTCGATGATGAAACCGGGTTCGATCAACGCGCGATAGCCGATCACGCCGGCGAGCTCGGCCGGTACATGCGCGCCGGGATAAACGGCATCGACCCAGTCGATACGCGCGACAGCCGCGGCGCCATAAAGGCCGGGGCCCGCGTTGAGGTCGATCTCGGCATGTGCCGAAGGCCGTCCGACGCTTTGCGAAAGGCCACGGCTCACGTAGTTGTTCATGACCTCGACGTAGCCGTACACCGGCGGTGGCGACGGCGCGTTGATGTCCTCGGCGCTGGCGTGGATCGCGGGCAAGACGATGGTGGCCGCGACGAGTGCGGCAAGTTGCGGCGCGCGCATCGAGCTAGCTGTCCTGGAACGCAGCGACCGCTGCGGGATCTCGCCGGTCGCCCCGAAGCGGGCGACCGGCGCGCGAGCACGCCCACGGTCGCGTCCGCTCCCGAGAGAATGCTTGTGAGCGAGCGGTACACATCGCGCGATTCACGGCAGCGGTCGCTGGCTCGATCACCTCACGGCACCGCGGAGCCGGGCGCCTTCTGCCCCGACAGGCTGTGCGGCGGCGCGCGGCGCGTGAATGGAATCAGCATCGGCACATTCCGGCGATATTCGCGATAGGCGTCGCCGAGGCTGGCGTCGAGATCGCGTTCCTCGAGCTGGATCGCAATGAGGATGTAGCCGGTCGTGGCGACAGCGAACAGCAGGTGGGTTGCCGTCATCGTCGGCGTCGCCCAGAACGCGAACAGCCAACCCACATAGAGCGGATGACGCACGAGACGGTACGGCCCCGGCATCCTGAACCCGATCGACCGGTACGGCACGGAATGCAGATAGAACCAGACCTGACGCAGACCGAACAGGTCGAAGTGATTGATCAGGAATGTCGAGACCAGCACGAGCAGCCAGCCGAACGCGCACAGAACGTACAACACCATCGCGGCAGTCGGATCCTGCACCGACCAGATGCTGCCGCCGAGAGGATGCCAGCAGGCGAACAGCGCGATCAGTGCGAGGCTGGAGGCCAGCACATACGTGCTGCGCTCGGCTGGCTCCGGGATGAAGCGTGTCCACCATTGCTTGAAGGCCGGGCGCGCCATGACGCTGTGCTGAAGCGCAAACAGCAGCAGCAATGCGAGGTCGATGGCGAGGCTGCCGGCGAGGCCGTCCGTGGGCGGACCATCGATCGTCCGCGGCACATAGACGTTGCCGACGAAGCCGATTGCATACAGGTACGTCGCAAGAAATACAGCATAGCTTGCGATGCCGTAGACGAAGACGATGAAGCGCTTCAGCATGATCTGGACTCCTGGTGGATTCGCAAAAAGGACGCCGACGCGACCGGCCGCGTGGCCTGTCAGCAATAAGAACGAAGTTGAGTTGACGGGTGCGCCATCAGGCGATGCTGCTGGCGCGTCGCCAAGACAAGGACGAAGATGAGTTGACGCCTACGCCGTCAGGCAGTCTGGCGGGCGCGCTCCGGCTGCGTATGTTGCGAAAGCGCATGTTGCGGAATGATGCCGCGCGCGCGCGCGCGGGCGACTGCTTCGTTGCGCGAGCTGGCGTCGAGCTTCGACAGGATGCCGGCGAGATGATGTTCGACTGTGCGCGGCGAACGCGACAGGCGCGCGGCGATGCGCGCGTTCTGCCAGCCGTTCGCGACCAGCCCCAGCACTTGCACTTCGCGCGCGGTCAGGCCGGCGCTGTTGCCGCGTGTCGATGCGCGTGGACCACGCGGAACAGCGCGCACGCCGGCCGCGCGCATCTGCTGGCGTAACCGGTCCGCCATCGGACCGGCGCCGAGGCGATCGAAAATCACCAGCGCCTGGCGTTGCGCCATCTCGTCACCGTCGGCCAGCGCGCTTGCCTGTTCGTATTGACAGCCGATTTTTTCCCAGGCAGCGGCGGCTTCACGCCAGCGTCCGCCGATTTGCAGCGCGAACGGTTCGGCGCAGCCCGCTGGTGCGCGCTTCAAGTCGCCGGTACGCCACAGCCAGTAGGCGAGCTCGCCGACAAACCACGGATGGCCCTGGTCGCTGGCCAGTTCGAATGTCGCGAGTGCTTCAGCGCGCGCGCGGACCATGTCGCCGGCGAGCCAGGCAACTTCGGCGCGCGCGCATCTGACCGGTGCAACGCGTTGCAGCGCGCCGGCCCGTTCGGAGAGGTCTTGTGCCAGGTCGAGCGCTTCGTCGGCGCCGGGATCGCCGCGGCGTGTGCGCAGTCGGCCCAATGCGACGAGCGCCATCAGGCGATCCGGGGATGCCTGGCAATGCAGGTGGTGCAAAGCCTGCTCGCCAGCGATCTCCCAGCGTCCGCGATACATGTTGACCAGCGCCTGCCATGCTTCCATGTAGTCGGCGAGCCGGTCCAAGTCGCGCGCGCGCGCGAAGGCGATGCCTTCCGTCAGGAAGCGATCGGCGATTGCAAACTGATAGACCTCGCCCGATCCGGCGCCGAGCATGGCGTAGGCATCGGCAGCGCGTATGCCACCGTCGGCAAGCGTGAGGGCAATCTTCAGTGCGGTCTGAAGGTACTCGCAGCCACGCGCGTAGTCGACGAACAGCAACGCCGTGCCGACACAGTTGTAGGCGATGGCCAGCGTTTCCTTGTCGTCGTGCTGCTCCGCCAGTGCGATTGCCTTGTGCCCCCAGGCGACGGCTTCGGCCCAATCACGATTCAGCATTCGCAGGTACGCTTCGGTCGCGAGTGCGGAGCCGAGCCTGGGCCCTGGCGGCAGGGTCACGGCAATCGCGATTGCACGCTGGCTGGCTGCGTCGGCGTCGGCATTGCGCAGCGCGCGAACCAGCGGTATCGCATGATGCGACAACGCCTTGCTCTGGCGGCCGAGGTCGCCGATGCTGGCGAACAGGTCGATTGCCGTTTCGCGCGCGTGTATCGCGTTCGCCAGGTCGTCCAGTTCGAAGCAATGGCTGGCGTAATCGTCGAGCAGCGCGGCGCGGTCGCCATCGGACAGTTTGTGCGCGAGCGCAAGCGCCGTCCGGCAATGCGCCGCTGCCTCGCGCCGCGCCCCGCGCGATGCCGCCTCGCGAGCGGCCAGAGGCGCGAGCCGGAGCACCGCCGCGCTGTCTTCGGCGAGGTCGGCGTGGTGGACCAGACGTGCCAGCGAAATCGGCTCTGACGATTGTTCCAGCGCCGCGAGTACCCTGGCATGCAGACACCTTGCGCGCTGGCGCGGTATCGATTCGGCAACCGCGACGCGCGCCAGTTCGTGACGGAAGCGCAGCGTGCGCGCCTCGGCGAGCAACAGTCCGCTGGCTACGCATTCTTCCAGCGCTTCGGCCGGCGCAGCCAGCAGCGACTCGATCAGCCAGGTCTCGATTGCCCGCGGCACGACCGAAGCAAGCTCGAGCACTTCGCGCGCTGCGCACTGGAGGTTCGAGGCGCGAGCGAGCACGGCATCGCGAACCGTCGCTGGAACACCGCCGTCGGGATTGGACAGCACCTCGGTCACGAAGAAAGGATTGCCGCCGGTGACCGCATAAAGACCGTCGCCCTTGCGCGTCGCGGCGCCGGCGAGCAACGCCACCGCAGCGGGCGAAAGACGCGGCAACGGCAGTCGCGAGACATGACGCGAAGGCAGGTGCCCGAGCGTCGACCTGAGCAGATTTGCCGGGTCGAGTTCGTCGTCGCGATAGCTCAGTATCATCAATGCCGGTGCATGATGAATGCGCCGGCCGAGGAACTTGATGAGGTCGAGGGTCGCGGCATCGGCCCATTGGATGTCTTCGAGAATCAGCAGCGTCGGCGCCGGTGCGGCCGCGAGTTCATCGAACACCGCGCTGAACAGAACGGCACGGTCGCTGCCATCGCCAAGCAGTGTCCTCAGGCTACTGCTCGACTGGCGTGCCAGATCATGCAGCGGACCCAGCGGGTGCGGAGTGAACAATGCTTCGCAAGCGCCCCACAGCACGCGCCCGGCTGGATGCGCGCGCACGAAATGTTCGAGCAGGCTGGTCTTGCCGATCCCGGCCTCGCCACTCACCAATACGCAGCGGCCGGCGCCCGCGGTTGCCGCGGCAAGGTCCGCGGAAAGCGACGCGAGAAACGTGTCGCGCTCGAGCAGGCGGGTATGCGGCGTGGCTCGGGACGAGCCGGGCAGTCGCGATGAGAGTGTTTCCGCATTCCTTTCTGCAATTTCGCGAATGCTGTCGAGCATGCAGGTTAGTCCCAGCGAAGACGGAGTGCGGCCGTCACGGCCGCGCGTCTACGAGGAACGCCCTTTCACGATGAAATGCGCCATGCCGGGCAAATAATCCGATGGCGTTCGCAAAAAGAGCCAGGGATGACTACCCGCTTCGACACGTCGAAGCGGGTGCGAGTGTTGCCGCTGGCGGGAGCTCAGGTTCCCGCTTGCTTGTCGCAGGAGACGTTCGTATTCCAGTCGACGAAATTTCCCTTCGGGTTGTCTTCCCACGCCCACACGTGCATTTCGAAGAAAGCCGGAAGTCCGTAACGGTTGGGCTCGCCGACATAGTTCAGCAGGTGCCCCTCCAGCGAGGGACCCGGATCCACCGTGGATGCCGCCGCGATGAACTCGACGCCGACAAAGCGATAGGTGCCTCCGGCCCCCGGTTCGTAAATCAGGGCTTCGGGCTCCTCCGCATTCAGGACGCCGTCGAAGATGCGGTCCGGCCTGACCAGATGCACGCCCATCGCCCCTTCATTCGGGCCCGTGACGCAGGGGGTGCCGACCACGAACGGCGGGGTTTCGTGCAGGGCAACGTTGATATCCTGATACCGTTCCGTTGCAGCGCGCACCTTGTCGACGAGCGGTGAACGGTTCGGCCGGGGGGCGGACAGCAGAGCGGTTTGTTCTGCCGCAAAGGCGGCAACGGGCAGCGCCAGCGACAGTGCGAGCCACGCCGCTGTCTTCATGGGCTGCGAACGCCGGCAGGTCTTGCCGGCGTTCTTCACGGCCAATGTGGCGCTTCCAGCGCCACGAATCGAATTGCTGAGACTGTAGTTCATCGTGGTTTTCCTTCGCCGACCGTATCGGCGGCATGTTGTTGGAATTGAGGATCGATCATTCGGGTACTGCGGCAAGATAGCGATGCAAAGTCCGCACGACTTCGGGGCGTGCGGCGCTTTGCTGGGCGTACGATAGGAGCGCGTGCGCTGCGGCACATCGGCAGGCCCACCCAAATTGCGCCCTCGCGCTACCCAGATTGGGCGGCCATGCTGATGCCTCGGGAGTTCGCGCCGGTGCGTTCCGGGCCAATATCGCGTTCCGGCGTTAGCTATACTGGCCGGCATGGAGAGGGGAGGCCGGACGATGCTGCCAGTGGGCGCCTACGCGCGCTACGTTGGCGCGCTCGCGCTATGCACCGCTCTGCTGAGCTTCGTTGCCTTCCTGGCCGCTTTCACCCAACCCGAGCCCGGCTTCATTCCGATCTGGCCCAGCAGCGGAGTCGGGCTGGCCTTGCTCTGGCGTCACGGCGCGCGTTTCTGGCCGGCCGTGTTCATATCCAATACCGTCAGCAGCATGGCGGTCGGCACGCCGCTGCTGGCGGCAACCGGCATTGGCTGGCTCGAGGTGCTGATTGCAATGTGCGCATTGCGCATGCTGCAGCACTGGAAGGTGCATATGTCACTGGCGGATGTGCGCCAGTTCATGGGTTTCGTCGCCGCGCTTCTGGTCGCCAGTTCGCTGGCCATTCCGATCGATGCAGTGCGCATGCTCGTGCTGTTCGATCAAACGCCGGAACAGGCGCTGGCCTACGGCGCCGAGTACTTCCTCTCCGCGACTTTCAGTTTTCTGATTTTCACGCCGCTGCTGCTGTCGTGGTCGTACCAACCCTTCCCGAAGGGGGTGAAGGGCTGGGTATTCGTCGGCTCGATGCTGGCCCTGGTCGTCGGCGGATGGGCAGTGTTGTCGTTGAACGCGGTTCCGCAGGACCGGCTGCTGTTCCCGTTGCTGCCGATCGTGGTCGTTTGTGCTCTGGTTGCCGGACTCGGCGGGGCCAGCGCGGCGTGCGCGGTCCTGACGATGGTCCTGAATGCGATGGCGCCGGCATCCGCGTCGATTTCCGAGACGCTGCTGCGCTCGTTTTTCGTGCTGAGTTCCGCGCTGGCCGGCTATCTGCTCGCCGTCATGTTCCGCGAACGCGAGCGCACGGCGACGGAATTGGAGTTCCGCGCGCACCACGACGCCCTGACCGGCCTGCTGAACCGCGGCGAATTCGAGCATCGCGTCAATGCAGCGTTGCGCGACGTTTCCAGCAGTCACGCGCTGTTGTACCTGGACCTCGATCAGTTCAGGATCGTCAACGACACCTGTGGCCACGCTGCCGGCGATCAGCTCTTGCGCGACGTCAGTGTGCTGTTGACTTCGACCCTGCCCAGGGGCGCGATGGTGGCGCGTCTGGGTGGCGACGAGTTCTCGATCCTTCTCGGCGGGTATTCCGCGGAGTCGGCGCTGGCTGTTGCCGAGACGCTGCGCCGGGCGATCAACGATTTTCAGTTCGTGCATCACGGTCGCACGTTCTGGTTGAGCGTCAGCACCGGCGTTGTCTTGCCCGAAAGCGGTACCGACACGTTCGACATGGCCCTGGCCGATGCCGACCGCGCCTGTTACCAGGCCAAGGAGGAAGGGCGCAATCGCGTTCGCCTGTTCGCGCACAGCGACGGCGACATCGCCGTGCGCCGCGCCGAAATGGATTGGGTCTCGCGCCTGCGATCGGCGATCGATGAGAAGCGATTGCAGCTGTATGCCCAGCCGATCGTGTCCGTTGCCGAACCGAAGGTTTCGGATGCGCGCGTCGAACTCCTGCTCAGGCTGGTCGACGAAAGCGGAAACCTGGTCCAGCCGATGGCGTTCATCCCTGCGGCCGAGCGTTATGGACTGATGCCGACTCTTGATCGGTGGGTCGTCGAAGAGGCTTTCGCCCTCTATGCCGCACGGGCCGCGATCGGGCACGGTAGCAGCGAGGACAGCTGGGCGATCAATCTGTCCGGCGCAACACTGGGCGACGCGGGCTTTCCGACTTTCCTGAAACGGCAGTTCGCCGTGCATGGGCTGCGCTTCGACGTCATCTGCTTCGAAGTCACGGAAACCGCGGCGATCAACAACCTATCGCATGCGCGCAAGTTCATGCGCGAAATGAAGGATCTCGGCTGCCGCTTTGCGCTCGATGACTTCGGCGCCGGCGCGTCGTCGTTCTCGTACCTGCAGAACCTGCCGGTCGATTACCTCAAGATCGACGCAAGCTTCGTCACCGACATTGCGAACAATCCGGTCAAGGAAGTGATGGTGCGCGCGATCAACCAGATCGGCCATGTCATGAACATCAAGACGATTGCCGAAGGTGTCGAGTCCGTCGAGCTGCTCGCGCGCCTCGAGGCAATCGGCGTCGACTATGCGCAGGGCTATGCGATCGGCCGGCCGCGGCCATTCGCCGCGGCTGAGACCAGGGAACAGCATGTCAGAGGGGAGCACGCTTAGTTTTCGATTCGGACGTCAATGCGGCGGGGCTCGACAGGACGTTGACCGAGGTGGCTGTTCATGAGAAATCCGGCGAAGATGCAGATACCGGACATCGTACGAGCGCTGGTTTGCGCAGATAATACGAACGAATACTGACGTCGGATCCGCCCGCGCACGAGGCGATGCCGGA
>DASSGP010000451.1:0-2363 GCA_035693405.1 Rudaea sp.
CGGCGGCGCTTTCGCTGTCTGCGGTCGCCGCCGTCCGCGCCGAGTAGGCGTCCAGCGTCCGCGCCGAGTAGACGAGCGCGGCGCCCGCGTTGATCGCGACGGCCACGCCGAGAGCCTCGGTGATCTCCTCGCGCGTGGCACCGTGCTTGACGGCAGCATCGGTGTGCACGGTGATGCAGCCATCGCACTGGCGCGTCACCGCGACCGCCAGCGCGATCAACTCGCGCGTCTTCGCGTCCAACTTGCCGGTCTTGGCGCCGGCTCCGCCCAATTGGACGTAACCTCGCACCGTGTCGGGGCTGAGTTTGGCAATCTCGCCAACGGCTGACGAAATCTGCTGACGATACTCATTCCAGTCGAGCATCATGATGCATTCCTCCAAATGTTGCGTTCGATGGGAGTGCCCGACCGGAGTCGGGCATGCCCGTCATCGTGTGCAGTCCAATGTCATCCGCTTGCCAACGGACTAGGCGGCGGCCCTGGTGGTCTCGACGGTCTCGTAGCCTGCGTCCTGCGTCGCAAGCCCACCGATCGCTGCCCAATCAAGGTCGTCACCGCCCTCTGCAAGAAGACGTACAAATCGGTCGTGCAGCAGACTTCCGAGCGGCATCGGCACGCGCAGATCCTCGGCAGCGGCCAGTGCGAGGCGAATATCCTTGTGGCCGAGAGGTGCGGCAAAAGCCGCAGGCTTGAACTTGCCGTCGGCAATCAGGCCGCCATAGATCTTGTAAGCGGGCGCGTTGAAGACGCTGGACGTGAGCAGGTCCACATACGCGTGGCGATCGACGCCTGCCTTCCCGACGAGAGCGATGGCTTCGCCGAGTGCCTCGATCGCGGAGGCCATGAGGAAGTTGCCGCTGAGTTTGACCAGGTTGGCGGCGGAGGGCTCCGTGCCGATCGGATACGTCCTCTGTCCGATCGCGTCGAACAAAGGCTGGCACTCCTGGACTGCCGCAGGATCGCCCGCAGCCACGATGAACAGCTTGGCCGCCGCCGCCGCATCCGGACGGCCAAACACCGGCGCGCTTACAAAGCGTTGTCCGGCATCCGCGTGCGTCTGTGCCAGGCGCTTCGAGAGCGCGACGCTGATCGTGCTCATCGACAGATGTATGGCGCCCTTGGGAAGGTTGCCGACAATGCCGCCCTCCTCCAACGCGACCTGCTCCAGCGCCGCATCGTTCGCGAGCATCGTGATGACCACGTCGCCGCGACACGCATCGGCAATGCTGCCGGCCCGGCGCGCACCCAAATCGAGCAGCGGACGCATCTTCTCGGGATTTCGATTGAACACGATGACCTCGTGTTTCGCCTTCACGAGATTCGCCGCCATCGCCGAACCCATGTGGCCGAGTCCGATAAATCCAATTTTCATATCTTCACCTCTATAGTCAGGAACGTTGCAAGGGGGCCATGAACTCGGGCCCGACCGGATCGCTGATCGTTTCGCTGAGAATGCGATCGATCTTCGCGCGCGTGGCAGCGTCGAGCGACCAACCCGACACACCGAGCGTCGCGAGCAGCTGGTCGGGATGACGGCCGCCCCACAACGCCACGCTGATGCCCTGGTCGAGCACCCAGCGCACGGCCAGCTGAATCACGCGCCGGCGAAAGCGCTGGCGTGCGAGTTGATCGAGCTGCTCGACGGCAGCCAGATACTGTGCGAAACGCGGTGGCTGGAACTTCGGATCGACGCGGCGCAGATCATCGCCTGTGAAAGTCGTGTCCGCGCGCATTCGGCCGCTGAGCAAGCCGCGACAGAGCGACCCATAGCCGAACGTTGCGATGTCGTGCGCGCGGCAATACGGCAGAATTTCCGCTTCGATGCCGCGCTCGAACAGGTTGTACGGCGGTTGCAGCACGTGCAAGGGTGCAACCTCGCGGAAGCGCTTGATTTGCGCGACCGAGAAATTGCTGACGCCGATCGCACGGATCTTGCCCTGGTCGTAGAGCGTGCGCATTGCGTCGGCAGTCTCCTCGACAGGCACGAGGGGATCTGGCCAGTGGACCTGATAGATATCGATGTAGTCGGTGCGCAGGCGACGCAGTGACTCGTCGATCTCGCGCATGATTCGCGCTCGCGTCGCGTTGCGGTACATTTTGCCGTCGCGCCATTCCAGTCCGACCTTGGTGGCAACGATCGCCTGCGAGCGCAAGCCGGCGTTGTCGAGTGCCTTGCCAACGATCTCTTCCGATGTGCCAAAACCGTAGGCCGGCGCCGTATCGATCAGAGTGATGCCTTGATCCAGGGCGGCACGGATCGTCGCGATCGAGTCACGCTCATCGGTGCCACCCCACATCCAGCCGCCCATGGCCCACGTGCCGAGCGCCACGCGCGAAACGCGCAGCGACGTTTGCGGAATGTC
>DASSGP010000452.1:0-11293 GCA_035693405.1 Rudaea sp.
TGGCCAAGGAGATCGGCGTCGGCGCCGGCGATCGCGTCAAGGTGAGCTCCAATCGCGGCCACATCACGGCGGTTGCGGTCGTCACCAAGCGCATCAAGGCGCTGCAGGTCGAAGGCAAGACGCTGCACACGGTCGGCATCCCGATCCACTGGGGATTCACCGGCGTCGCAAAAGCCGGCTTCCTGGCCAATACCTTGACGCCGGTCGTCGGCGACGGCAATTCGCAGACTCCGGAGTTCAAGTCGTTCCTGGTCAAGGTCGAGAAGGCATAGGAGATAGTCATGGCGCTGCAATCGCTCGACATCGTCCGCCGTTCGGCCACGACCACGCCCTCGCCTGGCGCGCGCGTCGAAGCGACGACCGAAGTCGCCAAGTTGATCGACGTGTCCAAGTGCATCGGCTGCAAGGCCTGCCAGGTTGCGTGCATGGAGTGGAAC
This sequence comes from Rudaea sp., assembly GCA_035693405.1. Classification (GTDB taxonomy): domain Bacteria; phylum Pseudomonadota; class Gammaproteobacteria; order Xanthomonadales; family Rhodanobacteraceae; genus Rudaea. Next base: position 438 of record DASSGP010000452.1, read on the forward strand.
GACCTGCGCGACGAGGTCGGCACGAACGTGGGTGCTTACCAGAACCCGCACGACCTGAGTGAAAACTCGTGGACGCTGATGCGGTTCGCCGAATACGAGAACCCGAAAGGCGATCTCGAATGGCTCATCCGCAAGGATGGCTGCATGCATTGCGCCGATCCGGGCTGCCTGAAGGCCTGCCCGTCGCCCGGTGCGATCGTGCAGTACGCGAACGGCATCGTCGACTTCCACGAGGAGAACTGCATCGGCTGCGGCTACTGCATAAGCGGCTGCCCGTTCGACGTGCCGCGCCTGTCAAAGCGCGACAACAAGGTATACAAGTGCACGCTGTGTTCGGACCGTGTCGCGGTCGGGCTGGAACCTGCCTGCGTCAAGGCGTGCCCGACCGGCGCGATCGTATTCGGCACCAAGGACGACATGAAGGACCATGCCGAGGAGCGCATTGCCGACCTCAAATCGCGCGGCTTCGACCAAGCCGGCCTGTACGATCCAGAAGGCGTCGGCGGCACACACGTGATGTACGTGCTGCACCACGCCGACAAGCCGGAAATCTACTGCGACCTGCCGGCTAATCCGCGTATCAGCCCAATGGTGCGGCTGTGGAAGGGTGCGACCAAACCGCTGGCGCTCGGCGTCATCGTATTGACCGCGCTGGCGGGGTTCTTACATTACATCCGCGTCGGCCGCAACGAGACGCGCGCAAGCGACGAGGCTGCCGCCGCGCGCGAGATGGAGAAGGCGCATGAGTGACGATATCGACGGCGGCAAGACGATCGTCCGTTACACCGCGGCCGAGCGCACGAACCACTGGGTCGTCGCGATCTGCTTCGTTCTGCTGGCGTTGTCGGGCCTGGCACTGTTCCATCCGGCGATGTTCTGGCTGAGCGACCTGTTCGGCGGCGGCACCTGGACGCGCATCCTGCATCCGTACATCGGCATCGTGATGTTCGTCGCGTTCGTTCTGCTGATCATGCGCCTGTGGAGCGACAACCGCATGAGCGATCGCGACTGGCGGTGGCTCAAGCAATGGCGCGACGTCGTCAACAGCCGCGAGGAAAACCTGCCCGAAGTCGGACGCTACAACGGCGGGCAGAAACTGTTGTTCGTCGTGCTCGTGCTCTGCATGTTCGGCCTGCTTCTGTCCGGCTTTGCGATCTGGCGGCCCTACTTCGCGCCCTATTTCCCGATCGGACTTGCCCGCTTCGCGGCCACCGTGCATGCGATCTGCGCATTCGTGATGATCTGCTCGATCATCGTCCACGTTTACGCGGGAATCTGGGTCAAGGGCTCAGTCAGTGCGATGACGCGCGGCACGGTGACGCCGGGCTGGGCGTGGAAGCATCATCGCGCGTGGTTCCGCGACATGATCCGGCGAGGCCAGTAGAAATTTCCGCAATTCGTACGACCTAAACATTGCCGTCATTCCCGCGCAAGCGGGACTGCGGAAGCAGGATGCCGGAGCGAACATTTGCGGAGCCCGAAGGGCACGCCGCAGGAGCGGCGTGTAATCCATCCTGATCCTGGTCCTGCAGCCTTCAAGTAAAGCAAAATGGATCCGCTTGCGCGGCAATGACGCTCTAGAATCAACCATCAACAAGGCCAATCACCACCCTTGCAACGCATACTTCAGCCCGGCCAGATAGAGGCCCTGGCCCAGCGATCGATCCCGCGCATCCGCCTGCCACAGCCGTCGGAAGTTTTCGCTTCTCGCGCAACCCGCCTGCGCGAACTTGCCGCCGGCAACGCGATCGGCGACTACCTGCGCCTGATGGCCACGCTCGTCGAGGCGCAGCACGTTGCGCTCATCGAACGCACAAGGATCGCAGCCGACGTTCCGGATGTCGGCCAGCTCGCCCTCGCACGCGAGCACGGCATGCCCTTGCTGCAGGCGGCCGGTCGCCGGCGCGAGCACGGTTGGCGGAATCTGCTGAAGCAGCTGTGCGCCACCGTTGCCGGCGCGAAGGGTTTTCCCGCGAGCGTAGCCGCCACCTGCGAGCGAATCGCACTGACGCCTCACGATGAGTTGGAGGCGCAGGCCGATGCGCTGCTGACCGGGCGCAATGCCGAGGTCGACGGGGCCATGGCGCCGTTCGTGATGGCCGCACTGCAGGTCTGCTGGGTCGACGTGGTGAGCCGCTTCGCGGCCGCTGACGTGCAGCCACTGGACATCCCCGGCATCTGTCCGATCTGCGGCTCGCTCCCGGTCGCCAGCATCATCCGCACCGAGCAGCCTTACCAGGGCTACCGCTTCCTGCACTGCGCACTGTGCGCGACCGAATGGCATATGGTGCGCGTCATGTGCACGCAATGTCAGGCAACCAAGGACATTGGCTACCATTCGATAGACGGCGGCGCGGACGCAGGGCATGAGCACAAAGACAATGGGAGGCCGGGAGCGGCCGCTGTTCGCGCCGAATCCTGCGACACCTGCCACAGCTACCGGAAAATCCTCTACCGCGAGAACGATTCGAACGTCGATCCGGTTGCCGATGACCTCGCTACCATGACCCTCGACTTGTTGATGACCGAGGCTGGATATCATCGCGGCAGCGGCAATCCGCTGTTGTGGCAGAACCCCGAGGCCTGAGGCGGGGTATCATCGCGGCGGCGGCAATCCGCTGTAGAACGCGAGGCGAACAAGTTGGACAGTCCGACATCAGGGCCGGCGCTCGCGAGCGCCGCCGACATCCCGTCGCTCGACCGCGTGCTCAACGATCCCGCTTTCGAAGGCCTGCTCGTGGTCCACGGACGCACTCGCGTCACCGCATTGCTGCGCGCCCGACTCGCCGAATCGCGTGAAGCCGCGCTGGCCGAGAAGCTGCCGCTGGCGGCACTGTCCCTGGACGCGCTCGCCGATCAGGTCCGTGCAAGCCTCGCGCAGGATGCGCGTCCACGCCTGCGCGCCGTTTTCAACCTGACCGGGACCGTGCTGCATACGAATTTCGGCCGCGCATTGCTGCCCGATGAAGCGGTGCAGTCCGTCGTGCGCGCGCTGTCGACGCCGGTCAACCTCGAGTTCGACCTCGGCACAGGCGAACGCGGCGATCGCGACAACCTGGTCGAAGGGCTGCTCTGCGAGTTGACCGGCGCCGAAGCTGCAACCGTCGTCAACAACAACGCCGCCGCCGTCCTGCTGCTGCTCAACACGCTGGCAAGCCGGCGCGACGTGATCGTTTCGCGCGGCGAGTTGATCGAGATCGGTGGTGCGTTTCGCATACCCGATATCATGCAGCGCGCCGGCGCAAGGCTCGTCGAGGTTGGCACCACGAATCGCACGCACCACGGCGACTACGATGACGCAATCGGCGCGCGAACGGCGTTGTTGATGAAGGTGCACACGAGCAACTATGCGATCAGCGGATTCGTCAGCAGCGTCGACATCGGCGAATTGGCCGGGCTCAGCCGCGCCCGCAACATTCCGCTGGCGGTCGATCTCGGCAGCGGAACGCTGGCCGACCTGAGCCAGTGGGATTTGCCCAAGGAGCCGACCGTGCGTGAGACGATAGCTGCAGGCGCCGATCTCGTCTCGTTCAGCGCCGACAAGCTGCTCGGCGGGCCGCAGGCTGGCATCATCGTTGGCCGCGGCGACTTGATCCGCAAACTCAAGAAGAATCCGCTCAAGCGCGCGCTGCGCGTCGGCAAGCTGACCCTGGCTGCACTGGAACCGGTGCTGCAACTGTACAAGGCGCCGGAGTTTTTGCTCGAACGATTGACGACGCTGCGCCTGCTTACGCGTGCTGCATTGTCCATGCAGGTGCAAAGCATCCGGCTGCAGCAGGTCGTGCAGCAGGCTGTCGGCCCCGCTTATGTCGTGACCGATGCGCCGATGTTCAGCCAGATCGGCAGCGGCGCCCTGCCCATCGACCAGTTGCCGAGCCACGGTCTTGCGATCCGCGCCGCGAAGGCTCAAGGCAAGCGCTCGCGCGGATTGGACAAGCTCGAAGCGGCGCTGCGGGCGCTGCCACGGCCGGTCATCGGCCGCATTGCCGATCAGACGCTCTGGCTCGACCTGCGCTGTCTCGACGAAGCCGACGAAGGTGCGTTCATCGACCAATGCGGCGAGTTGAGGGAAGCCCTGAACGGGTCGACATAGGCGGAATGATGTGATTGTCGGCACGGCAGGGCATATCGATCACGGCAAGACCACGCTCGTGCGCGCGCTGACCGGCGTCGATACCGACCGCCTCAAGGAAGAGAAGGTGCGTGGGATTTCGATCGAACTCGGCTACGCCTACGTTCCTATCGCACCCGGGACAATCCGGAACGAGGCAATGGCCGGCGATGACGTGCTCGGGTTCGTCGATGTGCCTGGCCACGAACGGCTTGTCCACACGATGGTGGCGGGCGCCAGCGGCATCGATTTCGCCCTGCTCGTCATCGCCGCCGACGACGGCGTGATGCCGCAAACGCGTGAACACCTGGCGATCCTCGGTTTGCTCGGCATCACGCGTGGGGCAATTGCGCTGACCAAAGCCGATCGCGTGGATCCAGTCCGTTTGAGTGAGGTGCGGGCCGAAGTCATCGCGGCACTGGCAGCGACAGCGCTGCACGCTGCGCCGATCTTTCCAGTCGATGCCAGGCAAGCCGGCGACACCGGTATCGCCGCGTTGCGCGACCACTTGCATGCGGCGGCCGCGACGATGCCGCTGCGCCGCGACGATGGACTGTTCCGCCTCGCGGTCGATCGCGTGTTCACCCTGCCCGGCCACGGCACGATGGTAACGGGCACGGTGTTTTCCGGTAAGGTCGATACCGGCGACGTGCTGACATTGATGCCTGCGGGAACGCCGGTGCGCGTGCGCAGCATCCATGCCCAGAACCGCCCGGCTGAAAGCGGCCGCGCCGGCCAGCGCTGCGCGTTGAATCTTGCCGGCGTCGGAACACAGGACATCGAGCGTGGCGACTGGATTGCCGATCCGCGCCTGCTCGCACCGAGCCAGCGCATTGATGTGAGCATGCGGCTGCTCGACGACGCGGACATCCATTTGAGCCAGTGGTCTCCCTTGCATGTCCACATCGGCACTGCCCACAACATCACGAATGTCGTGCCGCTCGACGGCGAAGACTTCGCGCCCGGGCAAACCGCGCGCGTGCAGTTCGTGTTTGCCGCTCCGATGTGCGCCGTGCCAGGCGATCGCTTCATCGTCCGCAACGCCCAAGCCACGCGCACCGTCGGCGGCGGTGTCGTCCTCGATCCGTACGCGCCGTCGCGCAAGCGGCGCTCGCCGCAGCGCCTGGCTTATCTGTCCTCGATCGAAAGCCTGCTCGCGGACGGGAATATCGCGCCGCTGCTGCAGCACGCGCCGTACGGAGCACGCACCTCCGAATTGACGCGCTTGACCGGCGTGGCGCGTGTACGCCTGGCCCTGCCGCCCGACGCGATGGCTGTCGACTGCGCGCTCGAAGGCAACGACAGCATCGTGATCCTGCGGTCGCACTGGCAAGCGTTGCGCGAGCGCGTCGTGGCGGCATTGCGTGAATTCCATGGGCACAGTCCGGACGAGCCTGGCCCCGACAGCGCTCGCCTGAGGCGAATCGCAGCGCCCGAACTGCCGGATCCGCTTTGGCGTGCACTGATCGGCGAGCTCACGCGCGACGGCAGCGTGCTGCGCAACACGGCCTGGCTGCATTTGCCGGGACACGCGCTGACACTGTCGGAAGCCGATGAAGCCCTGGCCCAGCAACTGCTGCCATTGATTGCGGCCGGGCACTTCGACCCGCCTTGGGTCCGAGATCTGGCCCGCAGCGTGCGCGAAACGGAAGACCGCGCGCGCCGGGTGCTCAACAATCTCGTGCGCCAGGGTCGGCTGTTCCAGGTCGTGAAAGACCTGTTCTACAGCGAACCGGCGGTGCGAGAACTGGCCGGCGTGATCAACGCACTTGCCAGCGAAGCCGGCGGGGTCGAAGCAGCCCATTTCCGCGACGCGATCGGCGTCGGCCGCAAGCGCGCGATCCAGATCCTGGAGTTCTTCGACCGCCTCGGCTACACGCGCCGCGTGCGCTCCGCGCATGTGCTCAGAACGGGTGCGCGGTGGTTTGCGGGTTCGTAGCGAAGCGTCGCCATGCTCAGCGTCGCCGGGTCGCAGTTGCGGAAGCTCCCCTCACCCCGTACGCTCTCCGTCACGGGAGAGAGAGTGACCGTAGCGCCGGGGACACGCATTGTTGGCGCGCGGATTGCGGAAGTGCCCCCTCACCCCGTACCCTTTCCCTCGAGGGGAGGTGCCCTCACCCCTTGCCCTCTCCCGCAAGCGGGAGCGGGGGAGTGATTGTCGCGCGGCGCGCGACATCGTTGTTTGATTGAAGCGGGGAGTGATCGTCGCGCTACGCGCGAGTGCGTTATTCGATAAGAACGGAGCTGGAAGGCATACGTATCCGGTGGTGCGGCTGGGCTTCAAACCCAGTAGGGGGCGTCAGCCGTTCCCTGGTAGGTTCGACTCCTGCTGCCTTCCGCCAACGCACTCACGTACGGTGGGCCTTGGCCCACCGTTTGCTCTTGAACGCCAAAGAGCCGGTGGGCCACGGCCCACCCTACTCGTTAACGCTCGGACGTGACGCCGTGGCCGCCGCTTACGCGACGAATTCCCGCGAGCTTATCGAGTAGCGAAACGCCGCTGCATCCAGGCTGTTCAATCGGCGTTCGGCTGTCTCACCATTCGGATACATCAGGAATGGAACGCTGCGTTTGCTCGATCCGGGCAGTGCAACATCGTGGCCGTGGTTGTAGGCGACCCAGTTCATTTCCCATTCGCCAAACAGCATCGCGCGCGCCGACTGCACTTTCGGATCGCTCATCGGCAGGCCGCCCGGCGCCTCCTCGAGCATGACCTTGCGCACGTCGGCCGGATCGACCGGTATCCAGCCGTGCCCTTGCGCGTAGAACTCGGCGCGGCAGTGCTGTGCCTTGCTGACGTCGCCGCTCCTGCCCAGACACTTGAAGCCGCGCTGGGATTCGGCGACGCGCACGCCATAGGCATCGCGCGCCGGGATGCGCACGGCGCGAGCCATGGCAACGAATAACCCATTGATATCGGCACACTTGCCGCCGAGATAACCCGAACTGAGCATCGAACCGACATCGCCGATGCCGCAGCCGGGCGTTTTTGGATCGCGTGTCGTGTTGTCGACGATCCAGTCGTAAATGGCTCGCGCTTTCTCGATGACGCCGGCGTGGCCTTGCGTGGCGCGCTCGGCCGTGTCCTTGACGATGCCGTCGGTCGGAAGCAGCGTGGTGGCGCGCAGGTATTCGCGCAAGGTGTGTTCGTCCTCCTCCGGTGCTCGCGCCGGCGTGGAGGGATCGACGCGGCGGTCGCGCGTGGCAACGCGTGCAGTAAATGCAACCCGTCCCACGGACTTCGCGTCCGGCCACTCGACGTGCAGCAGGCTTACGTCATAGCCAGGAATCTTGACGATCCGAGCGTGGGACGCGCCCGGTGCTTTCCAGGTCGGGGCGAGGCTGCGCTGATAGTCGGTGTGCTGGGCAGACGGCACTGGCAACCACAGTTGCGTTCGCCCGGCAGGCTCGGCGACGTCGACCTCGGTGATCAGTTCGAATGTTCGCCAGCCGGCTGCGATCGTTGTCTGCACTGCCCACGTCGAACCCGAATGGACGCTGGCCTGCAGCACGGGCCATGCTGTTGCGAGTCCCGACAGGAAGTCACGGCGATTCATTCGAGTTCCCCTGATGGCGATGCCCGTATCGAATAAGATAGCGCTGCGCGAACTGATTTCAAAGCAGGCCGGCCCAACGCCACGCGACTGCTTTCCCGAGTCACCGCCCGCCACCAAGACCGAGGCTCCGCCGATCATGACGACGACTGATTTGCCAATTCCCCGCCTGACGTCGCTCTCCCACGGCGGCGGCTGCGGCTGCAAGATTGCGCCGGGCGTTCTGGCCGACCTGCTGAAACGCTCGACACCGATGCAACAATTTCCACAACTGCTGGTCGGCACGGAAACGGCCGACGACGCGGCCGTGTATCGCATCAATGACAACCAGGCGATCATCGCGACGACCGATTTCTTCATGCCGATCGTCGACGATCCGTTCGATTTCGGCCGCATCGCCGCCACGAACGCGTTGTCGGACGTCTACGCAATGGGCGGCACGCCGTTGATGGCCCTGGCGCTCGTAGCGATGCCGATCAAGGTGCTGCCGCCGGAAGTGATCCGCGAAATCCTGCGTGGCGGCGAGAGTATCTGCGCCGAGGCCGGCATTCCGATCGCCGGCGGGCACAGCATCGATTCGGTGGAACCGATCTATGGATTGGCCGCGATCGGCGTCGTCGATCCGAAGAACGTAAAGCGCAACTGCGGCGCGCTCGCCGGCGACGTGCTGATACTCGGCAAGCCGCTCGGCGTGGGCATCCTGTCGGCCGCGCTGAAAAGCGGGCGTCTCGACGACGCCGGCTATCGCGCGATGATCGACACGACAGTCAAGTTGAATCGCGTCGGGCCGGATCTGGCGAAACTGGCGGGCGTGCACGCGATGACCGACGTCACCGGTTTCGGGTTGCTCGGCCATTTGCTCGAAATGTGCCGCGGCTCCGGAGTCGGCGCGCAGCTGCGCATGAGCGAGGTGCCTCTGCTCGACAATGTGCTCACGCTGGCCGAAGCCGGCGTCGTTACGGGCGCGTCGGCGCGCAACTGGACTTCATACGGCAGCGACGTTCGGCTTGCGCCGCATCTCGAAGGCGCCGCCAGGGCGTTGTTCTGCGACCCGCAGACTTCGGGAGGCCTGCTCATCGCCTGCGCCGAAAGCGCGGCAGACGATGCGATCGAACTGTTCCGGCTGGCAGGATTCGCGCAGGCCTCGATAATCGGCCAGGTGGTGGCCGGCGAGCCGCTGGTACACGCCGCCTGATTGCGCAATATATAAAACGATACTTTGCCAGGTCCGAGCTCGCCTCCCCTCTCTCGGCGACAGCCGTTTCGACTTTGCTCGCTGCGCGAGCTGCGCTCAACGCGAACGGTATTTTAGTATCCGTTCGCCCTGAGCGTAGGCGCAAAGCGCCGAAGTCGAACGGGCGCGCTGACTCTTCCGCTCCGCTCGTTGCCTTGCTCGCGCAAAGCCGGACGCCGTTTGCATCGGCACGCGAGCGTCGCGCAGACAATCAGTTCCCGCGCGCAGGAACGCCGGAAACATTACGTTCGACACTTGTATACCCGCTGAATCGCCGGATTGGGAACTCTCAGCAGCGCGGCGCAACAAAACCTGTTGATCCGTTCGCGTGAGCGGGCTATTATTAAACTATCAGGTACAGAAACAGAACGCGAAGAAATTTTGCCAGCATTGTCGAAATCCAGCGCTCTGAGACGTCATAGCTGTAAGAGCGCGCACATAACCTGCGTTTCGACATCCCAAAGGAGACAGATATCGTCATGACGATATACCAGGTCGCGGCGCCAAGCCGACCGCGGACATGGGCGGCCCTTATCCTGCGCGGCCTGATCATGCTCGGCCTGATCACGCTCGCCGGTTGCGCGGTAGGTCCGAATTTCCACTCGCCTTCGCCACCGGCAGTCGATGCGTACCGCAAGGATGTGCTGCCGCCGGCAACCGCATCGGCCAGCGTACCGACCGGGGACGCGCAGCGATTCCTCGAAGGCGCCGATGTGCCCGAACAGTGGTGGACGCAATTCGCCAGTGACGAACTGAACCGTCGTGTCGGGCAGGCGCTCGCGCATAGTCCCAGCATCGCATCGGCTCAGGCCGCCTTGCGTCAGGCGCAGGAAAACGCCAACGCGGCACGCGGCGCGCTATTCCCGAGCGTCGACGCAAAAGCCGGCGCCACGCGCGGCAACATCACGCAATTCAATGGCGTTCCGACGACCGGTGGCACCACGGGCGCGTCGACGTTCACGCTCTACAACGTCGGTGTGAACGTCGGCTACACGCTGGATCTCTTCGGCGGCGTGCGCCGCACCGTCGAAGCGCAATCCGCGCTGGCCGACGCGCAGCGCTTCCAGCTCGAAGGCACATACCTGAGCCTCGCGGCGAACGTGGCGACGGCGAGTTTCCGCGAGGCTTCACTGCGCGAGCAGATCCACGCGACCGAACAGATCATCGCCGACTACAAGACGGAACTCGACCTGGTCGAGAAACAGAACGAGATCGGCGCGAAATCGATGTCCGATGTGCTGGTGTTGCGCACCCAGGTCGCAACCGTGCAGGCAACATTGCCGCCGCTGCGCCAGGCGCTCGAGCAGACGCAGACACAGCTCGCGGTGTATCTCGGCCAATTCCCGTCGACCGCGGAACTGTCCGCAGTCAATCTCGACGCACTGACGTTGCCGCACGATATCCCGGTAAGCCTGCCGTCGACGCTGACGCGCCAGCGTCCGGACGTGCGCGCCGCCGAAGCGCAATTGCACAGCGCGACGGCCGAAGTCGGTATCGCGACTGCGAACCTGTTTCCACAGATCACGCTATCGGGAAATCTCGGCTCCATCGCACTGCACACGGGTGATCTGTTCGGCAGCGGCACGAAGGCCTGGGGCATCGGCGGGAACCTGCTGGCACCGCTGTTTCACGGCGGTACGCTGCGCGCGCAGGAACGCGCAGCCGAGGCCGGACTCGACAAGGCGGCGGCCGATTACCAGAGCACCGTGTTGACCGCGTTCCAGAACGTCGCCGACAGCCTGCGCGCGCTCGAGCTCGATGCGGACAGCCTGCAGGCTCAGGCTACAGCCGAAGTATCAGCCGGGAGCAGCCTCGAACTCGTGCGCTTCCAGTATCGCAATGGCGCGGCGAGTTATCTGCAGGTGCTCGACGCGACCCGGCAATTCCAGCAGGCGCGCATTGGCCTGATCCAGGCGCGCGCCGCGCGGCTCGCCGACACCGCTGCGCTGTACGCCGC
>DASSGP010000453.1:0-3614 GCA_035693405.1 Rudaea sp.
CCGAGAACGATGCCGTCGGAGCGTGGAAACATGTACAGATCGCCGTGAATCACCGCGTATTCGACTTCCGGTTGCGGCAGCAGGATCGTCAGCTGGCCCTTGACCGGCGTCAGTTCGTCGTCGTCGAACAGCGTCTTTGCGCCGAGGCCGGTGCAGTTGAACACGAGTTTTTCCGGCAGGGCCTGGATCGCCGCGCGGTCGGGCAATTCGCGCACGATGATCCTGCCCCCGGCGATGCGGAACTCGTCGAGCATCGCGGCAAGGTAGACCGGCGGCTCGATGATCAGCGTGTCGACGCGGCGCACGAACTCGTAGCCGGGAAACGGGTGTTCGTCGGCAGCGAGGTTGCGGAATTCCGGCAGCATGGCGCGCAGCGGACCGCGCTCACCCATGTAGCCGTCCTCATTGAATTCGTGATGGCCGAGATAGTAGTTGCGCATCCAGCGCACGCCAAAGCGCGGCCCGACCATGATCTGGTAGCGGCGATAGGCGTAACTCGCCGCGGCGAGCAACTGCCGATCGAACGCCTCCGTGCGCCTGGCCGGATCGGATGAAAACGCCGGAAACCACTGCCCGCCGGCGATGTTCGACGTCGTCTCCGGCGGCATCGCCTTGGTGTAGATCGTCACGTCGAAGCCGGCTTCCTGCAGCAGGCGCGCATTGGCCAGGCCCACCGCGCCGCAGCCGATGACCGCTACCGGTCCGCGATGGCCCGGCGCGCCGATATCGACGGCGAGCTTCGAGGTTCCCCATGACAACGTGATGCCGGCGCCGCCGTGGCCGTAGTTGTGCACGACCAATGTGTCGGCGAGTCGCTCCGCGCGCACGACGAAACCGGACGGCCGGAACGGACGCAATCCGACGACCGTGCGGATTTCACGCTCCGCCGCAACCTGTACCGGCGGCAGTCCGCAGGCGCTGCCGGTAAACGAAATGTCCGGAGCGGCGTAGTCACGACGCGAAGAGGCGCGCATGCCAGCTGCCGGCGTGCAACCGGACAGCAGCGGAAATGCACTTGTTGCTGCCAGCGCCGAGCCAAGCAGGCCGGTCTGACGAATGAAGAGGCGTCGATTCATGCCTTCAAATCCCGGTTTGTCCAGATCAGGTGATGCGGCATTGTGTACAAATTAATAAACGCGTGCGGTTGAACATGGCCGGCCGATACGGGTCCTGCCGGCCGCGATCGTTTGTGGCTGCGCTCCGAGGCCGCCATTGGTCACGCAACGCCTGCAGATTTTGCCGTAGGCTAACTCATCGGGAGCGCCTGATGATGTTGGAAGTGTGGATAGGGCAGGGCAATTTCGAGGCACGACGTTGCCAGCGCGTCAGCGGCCCGTTCCGGAAACAACGACGCGCGGAGGGTGAAATCGCGTATCGTCGCCTTGAGCTGCCAGGGTACGGGAACTCGCCATGATCGATTACGACGCATCGCGCGACGCGCTCTATCGGCCGGCGCTGCGCCCGACCGTGTTCGCTTCCGGAATGCAAATAGCGGATATCGGCGTCGACGCGACCTGTGCGGAGCTGTCGCGCCTGGCCTACGTGCCCTTCGAGAGCGACGAAGGGCAGCGCCGCCGGCTGATCGAAATACTCGACTCGCTGGGTCTGAGCTCGTGGATCGGATTCAATGCACCGGCCACGGGCACCGAAGCGTTCGCCGCGATCGACAGCGAGCGCGGCGACGCATTCGTTGTGTTCCGCGGAACGGCACCGGGAGATATCAAGGACCTTGCCACCGATCTGAACGTCCGCCCGGTTGCATGGGCCGGCGGCGGCAATGTGCACGCCGGATTCTCGACCGGATTCTCGAGCGTCATCGCGCAAATTGAAACGTGGCTGGAGAAGCATGCGGCGCGCTCGACGCTCACGCTCGCCGGACACAGTCTCGGCGCCGCGTTGGCGACTCTGGCTATGTCGCGCTGGCAGGCCAGCCGGCTGGTCACGTTCGGCTGTCCGCGCGTCGGCGACAAGGAGTTCGCTGCAACGATCGTCAACGACAATGCCGTGCGCTATGTCGGCTGTTGCGACGTCGTCTGCAACGTGCCGCCGGCGGGCGCGTGGTACTCCGATGCGGGATCCATGCGCTACATTGATCGCAGCGGGCTCGTACGCGTCACGCTGGACGCAGCAGGTATTGCCGCCGATCGGGCGAAGGCGCGCCGCGAATATCTGGCGAAGCATGCGGCCCGCCCAGGCAACGTGCTCGTGCGCGAACTCGCCGATCACGCCCCGATCAACTACGTGCGCGCGCTGGTGCCGGGTTCCGATTGACCCTGTGCCTTGCCTGGTCCGGTCGCGCGGGCTAGGATCAGCCACGGACTGAAAGGGGAAGTCCATCAACGCTCCAGATCGGACACTGGTCTCGCTCGGCCATCCATGGCCCTCGCGCTATGACGGCTGCTATGCCGTGGCATTTCGCGGGCATGGATTGTTCCCGGGCCGTCTGCAAGGCGTGCGACTGCAGGCCAGTTTCGACGCGTGCGCGCCGTGAAGTACCAGCACCGCGTCGTCGGCATGCTGTCGCTGCTGGCGATCATCACGTATCTCGACCGGATCTGCATCGCCGTCGCCGGACCGCAGATGCAGGACAGCCTCGGCATCAGCCCGCAGGCCTGGGGCTGGGTCACGAGTGCATTCTTCTTCTCCTACGCAGCCTTCGAAATTCCCACGGGCGCGCTCGGTGATCGCATCGGGCCGCGGCGCGTTCTGACGCGCATCGTGCTGTGGTGGTCGGCGTTCACCTCGCTCACCGGTGTCGTGTCGAGCTATCCATTGTTGCTGCTCACGCGGTTCTGTTTCGGAGCAGGCGAGGCCGGCGCGTATCCGAATGCCTCGATCGTGATTGGACGCTGGATTCCACAACGCAAACGCGCCAGCGTCTGGGGCATCGTCTGGATGACCAGCCAGATCGGTGCGGCGCTGGCGCCGTTGCTGGTCGTGCCGATCCAGCTGCACTACGGCTGGCGCGCATCGTTCTGGCTGTTCGGAATCCTCGGCGTGGTGTGGAGCGTGGTCTGGTACGCCTGGTTCCGCGATTCGCCGCGCGAGATGCGCGGAATCACGGCGGCCGAGTGCGAGGAAATCGGCGAAGATGCGCTGCCTCGCCACGGCGGAATTCCGTGGGCGCAGGCGCTGCGTTCGGGAATGTTCTGGCGCGTTGCCGCAGTCGGCGCGTCGTACGTGTACGTGATCGGCTTCTTCCAGTCGTGGCTGCAGACATACCTGGTCAAGGGGCGCGGATTCACCGCGGCCGCGCTCGTGTTCTCGACGCTGCCGTACATCGTCGGCGCTTGCGCGAACCTCGTCGGCGGCGTCGTCAGCGACAGACTCGTGCGCAAGTTCGGCCTGATAACCGGCCGCCGCATCGTCGGCGTGTCGGGTCTCGGCACGGCGGCGATCTTCATGGCGGCGACGATCTCGGCGACCAGCGGTCTATGGTCGTTGGTATTCCTTTCGCTCGCCTACGCCGGAATCCTGTTCCAGCAACCGACGCTGTGCGCGACCTCCGTCGACATCGGAAAAGGTCATGTCGGCGCGGTCTTCGGCTTCATGAACACTGCGTCGAACATTGCGGCGGCGCTGTCGTCCGTGGTGTTCGGATATCTCGTCGCGTA
>DASSGP010000454.1:0-10398 GCA_035693405.1 Rudaea sp.
GGTCGAGGGGTAATTGGAACCCGACGTGTTGTTGATAAGTCCGGACAGGTACCACTGCAGGCCGAACTGCAGATTGCCGGACAGCGTGATCTCGAGGATCTTGACCTCGAGCTGCACCTGCAACTGCGGAATATCCAGCCGCCGGATTGCCGCCAGGATCGAATCCCACTCACCCGGTGTCGCCATGACGAGAAGCTGGTTGTTCTCCTCGATCGGCGTGATGCGGATATCGATCTCCTTGGCGCCCGCCGCGCCCCCTGCCCCGGCGCCAGCCCCTGTGGTCGACACGTTCGCGCCGCCGGCTGCGCCGGTCGCCGTCGTGCTGCCGGTGGCCGACCGAGTCTGTCCCGGGTAGGCGCCGCTGGTATTGGTCGCGTTGAAACGGGTGCCGGACATCGATCCACCGACGCCGCCCGCGCCGCCCGAGCCGCCGAGCGCACCGATCGTAACCGGCTTGAGACCTGGCGCGACGTTTCCCGACGAAGAAGAACTGCCGCCGCCCGAGCGCCCGGTGAAGATTGCGTTGAGGTGATCGGACAACTCGACCGCCTTGGCGTTCTTGACGTCGTAGACGTACAGCTGCGTGCCGTTCTCGCCGACACCCATGTCGAGCCGGTACAACCACTGCTCGGCAGTCGCCAGATAATCGCGCTGGGAGGTGATGACGATGACCGAGTTGGTCGTCTCCATCGGCACGAAGCGGAACATGCCGGCGAGCGGCGAGTCGCCGGTGGTGCCGAAGATCTTGTCGAGTTCCGGCATGATCTTGGCGACGTCCATGTTGCGCAACGGGTAAACGCCGACCGACATGCCCTTGAGCCAGTCGACATCGAACACGTCGATCGTGCGCGCATAGTTCTCGAGCTCGGCCGCCGTCCCTGCCATCACGATCATGCTGCGCTGGTTGTCGGCGGAAACGACCGCCTCGGCCTTGGCATACGGCTTGAGCAGCTTCTGCATCTCGGTCGCCGAGATGTACCTGAGCGGATAGACGCGCACTTCATAACCCTGGGCCAGGTTCGGCGGGGCGATGCGCGGCGTGAGATTGCCCGGGATCGCATCCTTGATCGGCACGACTTCGTAACGGCCGTCCTTGCGCACCAGCGTGTTGTTGGTCCAGCCCAGCAGCATCTCGAGGATCGGCAGGGCCTGCGCTGCGCTGATCGGCTTGGCGGTCGAGAACGTCACGTTGCCAGTGACGTTCGGAGAAATCGTGTAGTTCTCCTGCAGCAGCGAGCCCAGGACATTCTGCACGACGGCCTGAATCGGCGTGTTTTCGAAACTGAAAGTGATCTGGCCCTCGCCGACTTCGACCTTGCGCAACGGCGCACGCGCCGCCGTCTGGTTGATCAACTGGCCGTTGCCCGTCTCGATCTTTGCGGTCGTAGGCGTATGGGCCTTGTCTTCATGCTTGATGCTGATCGGCTGTTCGTCGGAGGCCGCCGACTTCGGCGGTTGCGGTTTGGTCACGGACTTGGACGAAAGTTCGACGTCCAGTGCGTCGCCATGCGTGCCGCCCGTGGTGGAGCAGCCTGCGAGCAGCACGAGCACGACTGTGGCGATCAGGATACGAGGATGTAGATACACGTCATGCACTCCGGATTCTTTTGCTTTTGCTTTGCGATCAATCATGGGTGTTGCTGCGGATTGGTCTGATCCTGCTGCCGCTGCGCTTTCATGCGTTCAGCGGCCTCGCGCATCTGCTTGCGGCGCTCCTCGATGCGTTGCTGCAATTCACCCGCCTGGGCCGTTTCGGGTCCCGGCGGCGGTAACGGTGTGGCGGGCACAGTCGGGCGACCGGGGGTCGGCGTCGCCGGGGCGGAACCTGGCCGTGCCGGCGCGCCCGGCTTCTGACCCGGATTCCCCACCGCCAGTTCCACTTCGACCTCTTCGCCGCCGCTGCTCTTGAAGATCGCGCTGCGCGTCTTTACGCGGTTCAGCGTCCACGCGCCCTGGTCGCCGGGCAATGGCATGCCCTCTTTCAGCGCAATCGACTGCGCCTTGCCGTTCTCGCGAATGATGGCGACGTGCAGCTCGGGTTTGCCGACCAGCATGGTTCCGGTCAGGCTGATGTTGAGCGGACTCGGCGGCGGCGCTTCGGGCGTTGCGTCCGTTGTGTCGTCCGGCGAAGGCTTGCGATCCTCGTTGAATAGCGGACGCTGGTCGATGGCCGCGAACTCGGTCTGCGGCGGCAGCTGATAGGCGTTGCGATCGACGTCGGCGGTCGTGCCCGCAGCGGTCGAGTCGCTTTCCTGCGGCAGCCAGTGATAGCCGCGCCCGACACCGAACTGCAATGCCAGGCCGAGCACGAACAGCACGCCACAGGTGCTGGCCAGCACGGTCGTCAGCATTTTCTCGCCGGCGCGCGTCATGGAGCCGCCGCCTTGCTGCCTGGCTGGCGCAGATAACCGGACAGGTTGAATTGGATCTCCAGCGCGCTGGTCGGCGCCTTCTTCCCACCCGGTGGCGTATACCCGCCAATCTGTTTATAGACCGTCATGCGATCGATGAACAGATACGGGTTGCCGCTCTCCAGGTCGTACACGATCGCGGCGAACCTCTCCATGCTGCATCGCATGCGCACCTGCGCGCTGGCGCGCTGGTACAGCTCCTCGTCGGGATTCTTGAAGGGCGAGGTACTGACGATCTGGCACGAGGTGTTTTCTCCGGCGTGCGTGGCGATCACCTGCTTGAGCCGCTGCACGATATCGGAAAACGCGCTGTTCGTATCGGCGTCGGTGAGGAACGCCTGATTATTCTGCTCGAAGGCGCGCACCTCGGCCAACCGGCGCTCGATCTGCGGGCGCTGCGCCACCATCTGGCTGAAGCGGTGTTCCTGCTCTTGCAGATCGCTCATCTGCTCGGCGATCGCCAGGTGCGGCGCGACGAACCACCAATGCACGCCGACGAGATACACGGCCAGCACTGCGATCAGCAGCAGCACCAACGCGAGGAAACGGCTGTTACGGGCTTCCGGCAGCAGGCGCATTGCCCGTCCCTCCGTCTTTGCGCTGCCCTGGATCCTTCGCCGGACCGTGCTCCTTGGCGGTCTCGGGCTCCGCCTTGTGGCGGAATTCGAGCGTCATGTTGAAACGGTCCTTGTGCGTGCGCGGATCCTGCTGGATGTTGCCCTGGAAGCTCGGATTCTCGAGCACGGACGACTCGCGCAGCCGCTCGGTCAGCTTGGCCGTGTTATCACTGAGGCCTTGCAGGTCGATCTTCGACTTCTCGTCGACGGCGATGCGTTCGAGGTAGGTATCGTCGGGCAGGCGGTCGGTGAGATCGGCCAGCATCTGCACCATGACCGGCATCTCGCGCTTGCGCCGGTTGAGAAAGTTCGCGGCGGAGATCGAATCCTGCAGAGTCTTGCGCAGGGCGCCGACCTGCTTTGCCGCGTTTTGCGCCTTTTCCACTTGTTCAGTCATCGCGGCGAGCGCCGCCTCGCGGTTGCCCAGCGACAGCAGCATGGCCGTGAACAGAAGCACGACCGCCGCCGCCGCGAGGCCCAGATTCAGGCGCAGGCGCGCGTTGACGCGGCGCGGACGCCGATCCGCCGGCAGCAGGTTCAGGCCGAGCCGGCCGCTGCCTGGACCGTCGCGCCAGCAGTCGACTCCATCAAGCGCCAGCGAGCTGGCCGCGAGCTTGGCCAGATCGGCATCGAGCGGCGCGCGCGGCACGACGATCAGTTCGACCTGCAGGTTGCGCGCGGCGGCTTCGCGTTCGCCCAGACGGTAGTCGAAGTAAACCTGGTCCGCCTTGAATGGCGTCTGCCGATCCATCTCGAAGGCCAGCACCTGGCGCAGGTTGTTTTCCGCCGCCACCGGCAGGGTGAACTCGCGCCGCAGCGCACGCGCCGGAGCGATGCAATAGAACGAACGCAGGTTCGGGTCGTCGATCTGCGCACGCACACGCTCGAGCGCCGCGGCGCGCTCGGCGTCAGGCGCGTCAAGCGCGACGTTCGCCGCCTCGACGCAGGCCTGGCCGGACTGCCGCCACGCGATCATCGCGCCATCGCGAATCTCGAACAGCAATGCCTCGGAACGCTCGGCAAGCAGCGCGCGCCAGCGCTGCGGCAGCATGGCCGCGAGCTCGCGCCCCCACCAGCGGAAAAACCCCGGTAACGGCGTTCTGGCGTAGCGCATCCGCAAACGGGCGAGCTGATTGTCTAGTGCGTCGCTAAACGTCATCTTTGATTAAGCTACATCAGTTTCATTAAAAGTGCGGCCACGGAAGGCCGCTTCTTGACCTTGCGTTCACGGATGAACGCAAAAATAACGCCCACGATGGCCGCTTCGTGATCTTCGCGTTCAGGGACGAGCGCAAAAATCACGACGCTTCGCCGTCGCGCCAGCGCAGTATGGTATAGGGCCGGCCCGTGGTGCCGACGCCACCGAGACGAATGCTGGCGTCGAGCACGGTGCTGACGCCATTGGGCAGCACGGCGCGGCACTTCACACTATACGTGAGGCCACCGCCATTGACCACGATCGGAGTCCCGTCGGGCAGGGTCAGCGGCTGCGCGCCGGGTTGTCCCGGCAGCATCTGCTGGCGCAGTTCGATGATCTGGCGGGCGTAGTCGTCGGTCATGTTCGGCAGCGTGCGCAACGCCTCGAACGGCGCGAACGCCGGATTCGGCGTGGCGCTGCCGGAATAGATCGTCACCGCCGGCTCGATCTTGCGATACAGCTCGTAATCCATGCCCAACACCTGCTGCACTTCCGACGCGGTCTGGAACGGCGCATTGCGCGGACCGTAGGCAAGGCCTGCCTGTTTGTACTCGGCCACTTCGGCGCCGTTGGTCCGCGGCAGGTCGTCGGGGTCGCGCCAGTCGACGATCGCATCGGCCAGCGCCGCGGCGCGATCGAGTTCCACGCCAACCGAAATGAACAATGATGTCAGCATCGTTTCATCGGCGACATTCAGATCGACTTTGCCGGACTCGTCGTTGATCTCGACGCTGACCTTCGCCTTGTCGAAAACGAATTCGTACGGCCGGCCATCGGCGACCCAGCGCTGGGCCGGATCGTTGTTGCGCAGTTCGAAGACCGCGCGTTCGAGTCCGGCTTGAGCGTCGTAGCGAGCGGTCACGGCATCGAACACGTGGCGCGATTCCAGCTGCTCGGTGTGCGCGATCAGGGCAAAGCTGCCAAGCAGCACGGCCATCAGGGCGATTGCCCAGAGCACGAGCACGAGCGCGACGCCGCGCTGGCCACCTGGATGCGGTCCGCTCGAGCGCATCACCGCGACGTTCCTCCGGCATTTGGCATCAGACGCGGTATCACCATCGGTTGCGGATGCGCGGCGCCCGCGTCGAGCATCAGTGGAACCGCCAGCACCGGCCAATTGATCTGCGCGCCGTTCTGCATCGTGAGTTCCACGCGCACGAGCAGCGGCGTTATGCTGGAATCGTCCCAGCTCGTGCTCCACGGCGCGAGCTGGCCCTGGTCGTCCAGCGCGCGGTAGGAAAAGCTGCCATCGCCGATGTGATCGATCAGCACTACGGGCTCACGCTCGGATTTCTTTTCCTCCTGCCAGTCGAAGCCGTTCAGCATCGTGCCGCTGAATACCAGGCTCATGCCGCCGCTGCCGCGCACGAGCGCGAGCGTTTGCACGTAGGGGCCGCCGTGGCTGAGATAGCCCGGCATCGGCGCGACGAAACGCATGAAGTCGCGCTGGCCTTCGAAGACATACGTCTTCGCGTCGGTCTGGGCGTACGAAATCGGCAGGATGCGCGTCAGCTGGTGGCGCAGGAATTCCTGCACGGTGCGCACGCGATCGATGCGCTCGATCAGGCGCTCCCCGGCGTGCATCGCGCGCACCGATGTCTGGATGCCGCTGTAGGCGCCGGCCAGCAGCAACCCGAGCAGGACGATCGCCATCAGCATTTCGAGCAGCGTGAATCCCCCCGCTCCAATCGGGTACCGCTGTCGCGCGCAAGCGCGACGATCACTCCCCCTCTCCCGCTTGCGGGAGAGGGCACGGGGTGCGGGGCTCTCGGGCGGAAGCGGGAGAGAGCAAGGGGTGAGGGCCGCCCCGCTCGCGGGAGAGGGCAAGGGGTGAGGGGAAACCTGCGAAGGCGTACCGATGCGACCGTTCATTGCTGTCCCCGCACCGGACGCGGCTGCGGCTGCGGCTGCGGTACGGCGCCGTTGCCCGCCAACTGCGGCGGATTCATCACGCGCACCGTGGCGAATTGGGCACGATGCATCAGGAACCGGTTGCCCCAGCTCACGACGAGCTCGAGCTGGAACAAATCCAGCGGCGGCGCCACCTGCGTGATCAGGCCATTGGCATCGGCACTGCCGACCGGCGCAACCGTCGTCTGCGCTGGCGGGGGATCGTACTTCGATACGCGCAACTCCCAGGCGTACTGGTCGTCGAAACGCCCCCTGGTGATGCCTTCCTGCAGCGGCTCGCCGATGCCCTGCGTATCGAGCACCGTTTGCGCCCACATCGCCGCCTTGCTGTAGTCGACCGACTGCGACGTCGTGTGCAGCGCGCCGCCGAGTATCTGCAACAGCACGCCGAAGCCGAGCGCGAAGATGACGAACGCGGCGACGAGCTCGATCAGGGTGAATCCCCCGCTCTTATTAAATGTCGGTGTCGCGCGTAGCGCGACGATCACTCCCCCTCTCCCGCCTGCGGGAGAGGGCAAGGGGTGAGGGGAAGTCTGCGAAGAGCTCCTAATGATTCCAGCGCTCACTTCTTCAACTCCTCGCGCGTCACTGCACCGGTCAACCAGTCAACGTTGATGCGCCACTCGTCCTTGCCCATGAACACCGATATGTGGCCGCCGGTCGACGCGCCGTCGGGAAAGAAGCGGATGCGCCCGGAGTTCGCACCGGTCACCTCGTTGTCGGCCGTCAGCAGCGTCATGCGCATGTTGGGCGGCAAGGCAACTACGCGGCGCCCGGGCGTCATGTAACGGTTGTTTTCGACGTCGAGCTCAAGCGAGGTCGACTTGCCTTTGACGATCGCCTGTCCGCGCGTGAAACGCAACGCAGCGACAAGATCGCGGCTCGCCGCCTGGATCTTCGCGCTCGCCAGACTCTTGGAGAACGACAGCGTGACCATCGCGAATACCAGCGCGATCAGCACCAGCACTGCGACCAGTTCTATCAGGCTGAAACCATGCTGGCGTGTGTAACGCGTCATCGATCACCGTCACGCCGCCAGACGGCGAGCGGCTATTCCCAATTCCCCGTGTCCTTGTTCAGGGCGTCGCCACCGGGCGCTCCGTCCTTGCCGAGGAACGTGATGTCGAAGTCGCCATGGTCGCCCGGAGACTTGTATAGAAAAGCGTGCCCGAACGGATCCTTGAGGTCGGCCGGCTTGGCGTACGGGCCATTCCAGTTCGACGCGTTGCCGGGCCGGGTGACGAGGTCATTCAGCGTCTGCGGCGTTGAGCCGTTGTCGAGCACATAGGCCTGCACCTTCATCTCGAGCGAATGCACCTGCGCGATGCCGGCCTTGTACTGCGCGCTC
Organism: Rudaea sp.; assembly: GCA_035693405.1. Taxonomy (GTDB): domain Bacteria; phylum Pseudomonadota; class Gammaproteobacteria; order Xanthomonadales; family Rhodanobacteraceae; genus Rudaea. The sequence continues at coordinate 7,486 of DASSGP010000454.1, forward strand.
TGGAAATTCTGGAACACGCGGCCGCCGACGATCGCCATGACGACGCCGATCAGCACCAGCACCGCCATCATCTCGATCAGGGTGAAACCCGCGCTGCCGCGGGCGCCGGCGACGACACGCGCCGCACAAGGCGCGCATCCAGCATTTTTATACATTTGCATAATGCGACCTCATTGAATGGAACTGGTGATGCTCAGGATCGGCAGCAGAATGGCCATCATGATGATGGCGACGACCCCGGTCATGACGACTGTCAGGACCGGCACCATCGCCGCGAGCAGCCGGTCGACCGTATTCTTCGCCTCCACGTCGAACGTGTCGGCGACCTTCATCAACATGTCGTCGAGCGCGCCCGACTCCTCGCCGACACTGATCATCTGCAGCGCGAGCTTCGGAAAGCGCTTGCTCTGGCCCAGCGCGAACGCCAGTCCTCCGCCGGTCTTGACTTCTTCGCCGGCCTTATCGACCGCCTCGGCGAGCGCCGTGTTCCCGAGTACGTTGCGGCCAATCGCAATTGCGGTCAGTAAGGGAACGCCATTCTTCAGCAAAGTTCCCAGCGTCCGCATCAAACGTGCCGTTTCCAGGCGTGTGAACAGCGGCCCGACGACACGCATCTTCAGCACGCGCGTGTCCCAGGCGAGCCGCACCTCGGGGACAGTCAGGCGGCGGCGCATGAACACGACGCCGGCCACCGCAGCGATCGCCATCAGCCACCACCAGTCCTGCAGAGCGGTGCCGACGAACAGCACGATCTTGGTGATCATTGGCAGTTCGACGTTCATGTCCTTGAACATCGGCAGGAAGCGCGGCACGACGAACGCGAGCAGGACGAACAGCGCTCCGAACACCATGACCACGAGGATGGCCGGATAGATCAGCGCGTTGATGACGCTTTCGCGCAGCGCCTTCGCGCGCTCGAGATAATTGGTCAGGCGCGCAAGCGTGACGTCGAGTGAACCGCCGACTTCGCCGGCGCGGACCATGTTGACGTACAGCTTCGAAAACACGCCCGGCTCCGATTCGAGCGCGTCCGACAGCGCACCGCCGCCGCGCACGTGATCGCGGATGTGCTCGATGATGCGCCGCGCCTTTTCGCTCTCGGGCAGTTCGAGCAGGATCTGCAGCGCGCGGTCGAGCGGCTGGCCCGCGCCGAGCAACGTCGCCAGCTGCTGGGTGAACTGCAGCACCTGGGTCTGGTTGATCGCTTCGCGCTTGAACAACCCGCCGAACAACCCGCCGCTATCGGCGCCATCGGCCGCGCGCACCTCGAGCGGAATATTGCCGGCATCCTGGATCTTCGCCACCGCTTCGTCGTTCGAGGCGACATCGAGCTGCCCCTGCATGACTTCGCCGGCGGCAGTGATCGCTTTGTAGTGGAAAAGGGCCATTGAGGAGCAGGGGCTAGGGGCTAGGGGCTAGGGACCAGCGAGAGCGTTACGGGGGCAGTTTGAAGGTCAGTGACTTTCTCAGACCGTGAAGTATTCGACTTTGTTCATCGCAAAGGCTCAATAACGAATGGACGCGGTCCTCTGCCATCAATTCGAGCTTCGCGCAAATCAACAGCTGCGTTTCCAGTTCAGCCAACGAGCCCATCGCGATGGATATGTATCGCACAAACTCTTTCGTCGACGAGCGGGCATGTCCTTCGGCCAGTGCCGATGGTATGGAGACAGCAGCCCGACGCAGCTGACTCGTTGATCCGAACCTTTCGTCCTGCGGGAGCAAGGCGGTCGCCAGACAATTTTTCGCGACCAGTTCCATTGCCCTCTGCCACGCCACCAGATCTCGATAACGTCCAACCATGGAATCGCTCCTTGTCCCGACCTGCAGGCGCGCTTGGCCACCTGCTCTTCCCTAGCCCCTAGCCCCTGATCCCTGGCCCCTGCTCCTCCTCAGCTCTCCTGCGTCACCCTTAACACTTCCTCGATCGTCGTCACGCCCATCAGTGACTTTACCAAGCCGTCTTCGTACATCGTGCGCATGCCTTCCTCGCGCGCGAGGTCCTCGATCTTGCCCATGTCGGCGTGCTGCATGACCAGGCGCCGCAGCGGGTCGGTCATGACCAGGAACTCCATGATCGTGGTGCGGCCGTGATAGCCGGTCGTCGTAATCGGCGACGGCATCGGTTTATACAATTGGACTTTTCCTTCTGGCTGGAAGCGGCGCAGGCCGAATTGCTCGACGACTTCCGGCAGCGCGTCGTAGCGCTCGGCGTGGGTCTGCTCCAGGCGCCGCACCAGGCGCTGGGCGAGGATGCCGTTGACCGTCGACGTCATCAGGTAGTCTTCCACGCCCATGTCGAGCAGGCGCGTGATGCCGCCCGCGGCATTATTGGTATGCAGTGTCGACAGCACGAGATGGCCGGTCAGCGCCGACTGGATCGCGATCTTGGCTGTTTCCAGGTCGCGCATTTCGCCGATCATGATGATGTCCGGATCCTGGCGCACGATCGAACGCAGCGCGTGGCTGAAGTCCAGGCCGATCTGCGGCTTGGCCTGGATCTGGTTGATGCCTTCGATCTGGTATTCGACCGGATCCTCGACCGTGATGATCTTCACGTCCGGCGTGTTGAGTCGCGACAACGCGGTGTAAAGCGTCGTGGTCTTGCCCGAACCGGTCGGACCGGTGACCAGGAGGATGCCGTGCGGCAGCTCCAGCACCTTCATGAACTGCGACAGGAACTGGTCGGTGAAGCCGAGCGTGTGGAAGTCGAACACGATCGATTCGCGATCGAGGATACGCATGACCACCGATTCGCCGAACGAAGTCGGGACGGTCGACACGCGCAGGTCGAGCTCCTTGCCCTGCACGCGCAGCATGATGCGGCCGTCCTGCGGCAGGCGGCGCTCGGCGATGTTCAGCTTGGCCATGATCTTGACGCGCGAGATCACTGCCGCGGTCGACGCCGCCGGC
>DASSGP010000455.1:0-3536 GCA_035693405.1 Rudaea sp.
GGACGGGCAGAAGCTCAGCAAGCGCCACGGCGCGGTCAGCGTATTGCAGTATCGCGACGACGGCTATCTGCCGCACGCGCTGCTGAACTACCTGGTGCGCCTGGGCTGGTCGCACGGCGACCAGGAGATCTTTTCGCGCGAGCAGATGATCGAACTGTTCGACGTCTCCGCCGTCAACAAGGCGGCCGCGCGATTCGACCTGGAAAAGCTCAATTGGCTGAACCAGCAGTATCTGAAGAACGACGATCCGCTCGAGGTCGCGCCGCACCTGGAATGGAACCTGCGCATGCAGGGTCTCGATCCGGCGCTCGGGCCGGCGCCGGCCGACGTCGTCGTCGCGCTGCGCGACCGCGCCCACACACTGCGCGAGATGGCAGAGAAGGCTTCCGTCTGGTACGGACCGATCACGCAATGGGATGACGCGGCGGTCGCCAAGCATCTGAAGGCGCCGACCGCCGTGCCAGCGCTGAAAGCCGCGCTCGCGCAACTGGCGGAACTGGAAGAGTGGAAAGTGGAAAATATCCACAAGGCGATCGAGGCGGCTGCGGCCGCCATCGGCGAGGGCATGGGCAAGATTGCCCAGCCGCTGCGGGTGGCGATGACCGGCACGCAGGTTTCGCCCTCGATCGATCACACGGTTTATCTCGCCGGCCGCGATCGCGCGCTCAAGCGAATCGAGGAAGCGCTCGACAAGGCCGGCGCCTAGGCGGCGACGACATGGCCTGCGATTTCGCCACGCTGGCGACTGCCGACACCGGCGATCCCGAGCAGCTGATGCTGCTGCTCGACCAGTGCACGAAGGCGGTGACCGATCCGAAATTGTGGCTTTGGGCGCTGGTCCTGACGATCGCCTGCGGCGCCGTCGGCGCGTGGATCGGCAAGTACAAGAACGCGGTCGTGCGCGACGCGATCCTCGGCGCGGCGCTCGGTCCGATCGGCTGGATCATCTCGCTGTGCCTGCCCGTGGCGAAGCCCATCCCGCTGTGCAAGGCGTGCAAGAAGCCGGTCGATGCCGGCGACGCGCACTGCAGGCATTGCGGCGCGCGGCTAGGTCGGATCGTGTAGTACCTTTCGTCTGCAGGCACCGAGGCGCCAGTAGGCGTCGAGTCTGAGCCAAACGCGTTTCCTTCTCCCGCTGGCGGGAGAAGGTGCGGATGAGGGTGGCAGCTCAGGTTGGGGCGGCGCTTCGGCAGATAACGGTGCCCCGCAGATTCCTGATGTACCAGCCTCACCGGCGCGCTCCGCGCGCCGACCTCTCCCGCCAGCGAGAGAGGTGATGAGCCGAGAGTCGAAGGTTGGGTCGGGGGAGGGTTGGGTGGGGATGGTGTAATACCGATTTCGACCCCATCTAGCCGGTGTTATGCTTGCCGCGAAGCACGATTGAGCCATGTCCGCCAAACCCGCCCCTGCTGACCAGCATCATCACGCGCACAACGCGAAGGCATTCGTGCGTGAGGTTTCTGCTGCGTGCGACAGTCGCGGCCTGCGTCTGACCGAAATCCGCCTGCAGGTTCTGGAACTGATCGCCGCGGCCGAAAAACCGGTCAAGGCCTACGACCTGCTGGACCAGCTCAAGGACGATCGCAGCAACGCGGCGCCGCCGACGGTTTACCGCGCGCTGGATTTCCTTCTGGAGAATGGATTCATCCACAAACTGGAATCGATCAACGCCTACGTCAGCTGCCATCATCCGAGCGTGGCGCATCACGTGCCATTCCTGATCTGCGACGTCTGCGAGGGCGCAACCGAGATCTGCGACGAGCGCGTGGCCAAACTGCTAAGCGATCAGGCCAAGGCGCTGGGCTTCAAGTCCAGGGCGCAGACACTCGAGGTGCATGGCGTCTGCAAGCGCTGCGGCAGCGCTTAGGCAACTGGGCGGCGCCAGCGTGAGCTGAGCCCCGCGCGGATTCCCCGGGATCACTGCCGCGCACGGCTGCCATATGGCATCGCTAACTTCATGCTGCGCTGCGAATTACTTCGTAACATTATGTTTATACAACATACATCCCTGGACGCAATCGACTTGCGTCATTCGATGATATGTTATAATATATCAGTCTGGTCGCCGTTCGCGTAACTCGTCGCAGGCGCCGCTGTCCCGAGATCGGAACACCAAGCGCCGCCGGATACGTCGATCACAACCGTTATGTTATAACTTAACCATGCAAACGCAGTCCTTTCCGCACGACCCGCGCTCCGCCGACGAAGGCGCGACATTGGTGCAAGTCGCCGACCGCGTCGGCGCCACGGCGTCGTTCCTGTGCGCGCTGCACTGCGCTGCGCTGCCGTTCGTCCTGGCACTGCTGCCGGCGCTGGGCCTGAGCTTTCTTGCCGATCACAGCTTCGAGCGCTGGTTCATCGCGTTCGCGACCGCGCTGGCGTTGACGATGATGATTCGCGGCTACCGTCGCCACGGCAGTCCGCAGGCGCTTTACCTGTTGTTTCCGGGCTTGGTCCTGCTATGGCTGGGCGGCTACGTGTTCGATCTGGAATCCTTCGGCCTGTGGCATGCGGCGCTGGTTTCGCTCGGCGGCACTGCGGTCGCGCTCGCGCACATCGTCAATCTGCGTCTGACAAACCTGCACCGCTTCTGTTGCGCCGACGGGCGCAGAGCAATTGTGTAACGTGCCGGGCGTCGCCTAACATCGAGTAATGTCGATGTCTCGGCGGTCCTGAATTTCAGCCATGTCAGCAACCGCGCACGATCATGCCGCGCATCACGCCCACGCTCACGGCAGCGAAACCCGCCTGCTGATTGCTGCCGCGTTGACGGTGGCGACTCTGATCGCGGAGGCGGTCGGCGGCTGGATGTCCGGATCGCTCGCGCTGCTCAGCGACGCAGCGCACATGCTGATCGATGCGTTCGCCCTGCTCCTGGCCTGGGCCGGTGCGCATTTCGCCCGGCGGCCTGCCGACGATCTGCGCAGTTTCGGCTACGCACGCCTGGAGGTGCTGGCCGGTTACAGCAATGCCTTGCTGCAATTCGTGCTCGTGGTCTGGATCACCGTGGAAGCGATTCTGCGGCTGATGCAACCCGCGCCGATCCTGTCCGGAATCATGCTGGTCGTCGCGCTGATCGGACTGTCGGTCAATGTGATCGTGCTGGCCGCGCTTGGCGGCCATCAACACGACGACCTTAACCTGGCAGGCGCACGCCTGCACGTGATCGGCGACCTGCTCGGATCGATCGGCGCGGTCGCGGCGGCGCTGATCGTGCGCTATCTCGGCTGGCTGCAGGCCGATCCGCTGGTCTCGTTGTTCGTATCCGCGCTGATACTCGTCAGCGCCTGGCGATTGCTGCGCATTTCGGCGCATATCCTGCTGGAAGGCGTGCCCGACGGCATCGAGACGGCGCTCGTCACCGACACGGTACGGCGCGAATCCGGCGTCGACGACGTGCACCACGTGCATGTCTGGCAACTCGCCGGCGGCCGGCGAATGGCCACGTTGCACGCGCGCCTGCCGCCCGGCATGGAAACCGAGCCGGCCCTGGCGGCCATGAAGCGCGTGCTGCGCGAACATTTCCACATTTCCCA
>DASSGP010000456.1:0-14566 GCA_035693405.1 Rudaea sp.
ACCGGCATCGCCTCGCCTGCCGAAGACCGCCAGCGACGCATGGACTACCAGGTTGCGCGCCTCTCGGCGCGCATGCGCGGCACAGCGCAGACGAGTGATGCCGACAGTGAACTCGTCGAGATGCTGTCGAACTGGTTCGCCTTGTCCGGTCGGCTGCCCCAGGAACTCGAGCAGCGTTTTGATGACGCCGCGCGAGCAGCGCTGAACGCCCTGCCCTAGCGTCTTCCTCAGCCCGCAGCCGGCGCGGTCACCTTGCGCCCGCGCGCTTCGCGCAGTAGGCGCTTCAGCGTGAGGCTCATGTCGTCGAGCAGCGAGTAGATCGTCGGCAGCACGAGCAGGCTGACCAGCGTCGAGAAGACCAGGCCGCCGGCGATCGCGCGCGCCATCGGATAATACGGCGGCCCGTCGCCACCGATCGCGGTGTTCGAAACGCACAGCGGGACCATGCCGAGAATCGCCGTGCCCATCGTCATCAGGATCGGCCGCAGGCGATCCTTTGCGCCCTGGATCAGCGCTTCGCGGCGGTGCAGCCCAGTGTGGCGCAACTGGTTGATGTGCACGATCATGACGATGCCGTTGTTGACGACGACACCCATCAGGATCAGCACGCCGATCATCGCCATGATCGAGAAAGTCGTGCCGGTTAGCCAGAAAAGCCAGAACACGCCGAAAATCGAGAAAATGAACGTGGTCAGGATCGCCGCCGGATAGATCAGCGATTCGAACATCGCGCACATGACCACGTAGACCAGGACCAGCGCGACGAGCAGGTTGAACATCATCTTCTTGCCGGCGTCGTCGTCGCGATTGAAGTTTTCGCCGAACGTCCAGCGGTAACCGGCAGGCAGTTGCACTCCGTCCATCGCGCTCTGGATCGCCTTGCGCGCGTCTTCGCTGGTCGCGTTCTCGGCGAGGTTAGCCTTGATGCCCAGCGAAATCTGCCGGTTCTCGCGCTCGATCACGGACGAAGCGTTGCGCGTCTGGATCTGGACCATCGACAACAGCGGAATCTGCGTGCCATCGGAACGGCGCACCTTGAAGTCGCCGAGGTCGTCGAGGCTCTGCGCATCGGAGTTGGCGAAACGCAGCCACACCGGCAACTCGCTTTCATTGCCATGGAAGTCCTTCAGGCGCATGCCGCGCAGCGCGATGGCGATGAACTGGGCGACGTCATTCGCCGAGAATCCGTATTCCTTGGCTTTCTCGCGGTCCACGTGCACGGACAGTTCGCGGTTGCCGCTGTCCTGGTTCGCGTTGACTTCGCGCAATACCGGCACCTGGCGCAGGATGCCGATCACGGTACCGGATATCTCGCGCAGTACCTGACCCGAATCGCCGTTCAGGCTGAGGTTGATCGTCTTGTCGGCGCCGGAACCGTTGTCGTTGAAGTCGAATACCACCTCACCGATCGGGACCTTCGGCAAGTCCTTGCGCAACTTTTCCAGCACGGCACCCGTACTCGGCCGGGTCTTGTCGTTCTTGTCGAACATGATCGACGTAAATGTATCGCTGGCATCTTCGGCGTAGCGGCTATAGAGATTCTTGATGTGGAATTCGGCACGATGCGCGTTGAGATAGGTTTCGACCTTGTCGACCGAGGCCTTCAGGTCGGCCAGCGGGTAAAGGGCGTTCAGTCGATAGCCGATGAACAGGCGGTCGCGATCGCCTGCCGGGAACATGTCGAATTTGGTGTGAGCGGCCGGCAGCACGATGCTGATGACGAGCAGCGCGATTAGTCCAATCATCGTCCAGCGCCGGTGGCTCAGCGTCGTGGCAATGAACCGACCGTACGCGCCTTGCACGCGCGTGATGATGTTCTTGCGACCGATGAACTTCGGCGGCGGCAGCCGAGCCGATAGCATCGGCACGAGGCTGACTGCGACGAGCCACGACGCCAGATGCGCGATTGCCATCGTGATCGCGACTTGGGTAAGAAAAATGCTGATGTTGTCTTTCTCGCCGAACACCATCGGCAGGAACACGATGATGCTGGACATCGTGCCAGCGGCGATGGCGATGCCGACCACCTGCGTGCCCTGCACGGCGCAATACCAGGGCTTTTCGGGAAAACGTTCGCGATAGTGATAGATGCTCTCGACAACGACGACCGCATTGTCGACGAGCATGCCGACCGCCAGCAGCAGACCCATCATCGACAGGATGTTCAAGGTCATGCCGAACAACTGCAGGCAGCCCAGCGTGATCACGAAGCAGATCGGAATCGCCAACGACACCATCAGCGTCGACGGCCAGTCGCGCAGGAAGAAAAACAGGACGAAGACCGACAGCAGCGTTCCCTCCAGGCCGGCCCAGCTGAGCTGGCTCAGGCTCTCGGTGACCGCTGCTGCCTGGTTGCCCAGTTCGTAGATCTGGATGCCCTTTAGTTCGGGCTCCTGGCGAATGCGCTCGACTTCCGCCATCACGGCGCGACCGACTTCGACCAGGTTCGCGCTGCGTTCCTTGGAGATGTCGACGGCGACCGCCGGACGCTGGTCGAGATGGCGCGCATAAGTCAGCCGTCCGGGCTTGACGTTGACGTCGGCGACATCGCCAAGCTTGAGGCCCTTGTCGTTGATCGGCAGAGAGCGTATTTCCTCGATGCTGCGCCACTCGCCGACCGGCTGCACGTGATAACGCGTGGCGCCATCCTTGATCAGGCCGCCGGACGCGGAGAAATTCGCGCTGTTCAGGCGCTGATACAGATCGTTGAGGCCGATGCCGGCAGCGCTCAACCGGTCCGAATCGATCTCGATCCGCACCTCGCGCGGCGCCACGCCTTCGATCTTGACCTGGGCGACGCCCGGCAGGCGCTCGAGCGGGCGTTTCAACTCGCGATCGAGCAACTCGTAGGCGTTGGTCAGATCATGATCGGCGGAGATGCGCAGATTCAACACCGGCTGATCCGCGGTCGATCCCTTGAAGACCTGGTAGCGCGTCAGATCGGTCGGAAGATCGGCGCGGATCGCATCGATCTTTTCGCGTGCCTCGACCGCCTTGACGGCCGTGTCCTGGCCCCACTTGAACTGCATTTCGATATTGACGCCATCGGCGCGCGTCACCGAATTCATGCGCTGGATGCCGGTCAGCGTCGACAACGCTTCCTCCACCGGCCGCGTGACGATGCGCTCGACTTCCGACGGCGTCGACCCCTGGTACGGCAAATTGACCGCGAGAAACGGGAACTGGATGTCCGGCATCGATTCGAGCGGCAAGCGGAATGCCGCGATCAGTCCGATCACGGTCATCGACACGAACACCATGATGACGGTGACCGGTCGCTTGAGACTCAGTTCGGCGAGGGTCATGACAGCTCCCGCTCCAATGAAGTAACGTTGTCGCGCGCAGCGCGACGATCACTCCTCCTCCCCCGCGAAGCGGGGGAGGACAAGAGGCGGGGGCCGCTCCTATCAAGCAATATTGTCGCGTTAGCGCAACGATCACTCCCCCTCTCCCGCCTGCGGGAGAGGGCAAGGGGTGAGGGGCTCTTGGTAGCACTCATGACATCGCCGCTCCTGCCGCAAGCGTGGCCGCATCGACAACTTCCTTGTGCTTGCGCTCGCCGCGCTCGCGATAGGCCACGTCACTGCGCCGATCGAGCAGTACGTACACGGCCGGGATCACGACCAGCGTCAGCAGCGTCGACACCAGCAGGCCGCCGATCACGGTGATCGCCATCGGCGCGCGCACTTCGTTGCCGTCACCGACGCCGATTGCCAGCGGCATGAATCCGAGCAGCGTGCACAGCGTCGTCATCGAGATCGGACGCAGACGCGATTCGGCCGCCTGGATGATCGCGTTGATCTTGTCGACGCCCTCCTCGCGCAACTGGTTTACGCGGTCGATCAGCACGATCGCGTTTTTCACCACGATGCCCGCGAGCATGATCAATCCGATGAACACGACGACGCTGAGCGGCGTCGACGTCAACTTCAGCGCGAGCACCGCGCCGACCAGCGCGAGCGGAATCGAAAACATGATCACAAACGGATGCAGCAGCGATTCGAACTGCGACGCCATGACGAGATAGACCAGGAATATCGCCAGCGCCAGCGCGAAGATCAGCGACTTGACCGAAGCGTCGAGTTCTTCGCTCTGGCCGCCGATGTGCGACGTTACGCCGGCTGCGAGCGGATTGTCGCGAATCAGTTGCCGCACCTCGGTCACGGCCGTGCCGAGATCGCCGTAATGCAGGTTCGCCGAAACGATCGCCACGCGTTCCTGGCTGATACGGTGGATTTCACTCGGCCCCTGGCTCGAAAGGACGTCGGCGACGGCGGAAAGCCGGACCGGCCTCCCCGTTGCCGCGCTCGCGGCATTGGAACCTGTCGCAGCCGCTGTTGCGCCCGTTGTTGTTGCCGCAGCACTGGTCGTAGTTGCGGCACCCGAAGTGTTCGTGCCCGCCCCAGCCACCGGCGAGTAGCCGACGATGAGATTGCGAATGTCGTCCACGGTTGCGCGCTGGTCGGCCTGCGCACGCACCAGAACATCGATCTTGCGATCGCGAAAACTGTAGCGCGTCGCCACCGAACCGCGCACCTTGTTCACGATCTGGTCGGAGACCTGCTTTGTCGTCAAACCGAGCGCGGCGGCGCGCTGCTGGTCGAAGTGGATCTGGATTTCGGGATAGCCGCCTTCGACCGTCGACTTCACGTCGGCGAAGCGCGGCGACGCATTCATCAGCGACGTCAGTTTCTTGCCGGCCTTTTCCAGCGAAGCCAGGTCGTAGCCGCGCAGTTCGATCTCCAGCGGCGTGGCAAAGCTGAAAAGCTGCGGGCGCGAGAATTTGACCTCTGTTCCCGCGCGCGCTGCCATCGATGCACGCAACGCTTCGGTCGCCGCGCGTTCGCCACGTTCGCCGACGCCGGGCTTCAATACGATCAGCAGGCGCGCGATGTTTTCGCCCGACTCGGTGGGCGTCGCGTCGAGCCGCGTGCCGGTGCCGCTTACGCCGTAGATCAGCGCGATGTTCGGGTCCTTGGCGTTCTTCTGTTCGAGTTCGGCAACCAGTTTGTCAGTGTCGATCAGGGCGGTGCCTGGTGGCTGCTTCACCGTCATCTCGAATCGTCCCTGCGCCAGCGAAGGGATCAGGTCCATGCCCAAGGTCGGAATCAGCGCTACGCTCGCGATGAAGGCCGCCGCAGCGAATCCAAGCACCTTCCACGGATGCGCCAGCGCCTTCGGCAGCGATGCGCGATAAGCGCGCGCCGCCGCGTTGTACGGCATCAGCACGAAGCGGCCGACAGCACGCAACGCCTTGCCGATCACCAGTCCCACGGTGCTCGACACGATGAAGGTGACGCGCATGAACAGCAGCGGAATCCAGCGGAAGAACAGCCGCGAAACCGGCGATATCACCGCCTTGACGCCGTGCCCCAGCCGGCTCGTAGGCTGCCAGCCCGGCGAAGGCTCTTCGTCCTTGTACGCGATCGGCGAGCGACCCCTCAGCGAGGCCAGCATCGGAATCAGCGTCATCGCGACGACCAGCGAGATCAGCATCGCAAACGTAACGGTCAGCGCCTGGTCGCGGAACAGCTGGCCGGCCACGCCCTGCACGAACACGAGAGGAAAGAACACGGCGACCGTGGTCAGAGTCGACGCGATCACCGCCATCGACACCTCACGCGCGCCCTTGACCGCGGCCTCGACGATACCCATGCCCTGCTCGCGCAGGCGCGCGATGTTCTCGAGCACGACGATTGAATCGTCGACGACCATGCCGGTGGCGAGCGCGAGCCCGCCGAGCGACATCACGTTCAGGCTGACGCCAGCCTGACCCATGAAGAAGAACGTCGCGATCAGCGATACCGGCAGCGAGAGCGAAATGATGAACGTGCTCCACGAGTCGGCCAGGAAGAAGAAGATGATGAGCACCGCGAGGATGCCGCCGATGATTGCGTCGTTGCGCACGTCGTCGAGCGAACTCTGGATGAAGATCGATTGATCGTCGATCGTGTCAAGCTTGGCATTGCTCGGCAGGATCGACTTGAGCCGCTCGAGCTGCTTCTTGACGGCAGCGGCGACGCTGACCGTGTTCGCATCGCCCTCTTTGTATACCGCGAGTTCGATCGCCTCGTGGCCGTCAACGCGCACGACACCTTCGCGCTCCTTGTAGCCCTGGCGAATTTCGGCGACATCCTTCAGCCGCACCGGCACGCCGGCGTCGACCTTGATCAGCAGGTTGCGCATTTCGTCGAGGTTGCCGAACTGATTGACCGTGCGCACGAGGTAGCGCTGCGATCCATTTTCGATGCGCCCGCCCGAGACGTTGACGTTCTCGTCGGCGAGGCGCTTGGTCACGTCGGCAACGTTGAGGTTGACCTGTTGCAGACGCTGCTGATCGATCTCGACGTCGATCTGGTCCTCGAGGCCGCCGCCGACCTTGACCGCGGCGACGCCAGGGGTCGGTTCGAGGCGCTTCTTCAGCTCGTCGTCGGCAAACCGGCGCAGCTGCTTGAGCTCGGCTTCGTTGACGACGCCCTTCGCGTCGGCCGACACGCTCAGCGACAGGCGCATGATCGGATCCGTCGACGGATTGAAGCGCAGCAACACCGGCTTCTTCGCGTCGAGCGGCAACTGCAGGATGTCGAGCTTGTCGCGAACGTCGAGTCCAGCCTGGTCCATGTTCGTACCCCAGGCGAACTCGAGGACGACATCGGATTGGCCGGTGCGCGAAACCGAGTGGATCTTGCGCAGGTTCTTGACCACGCCGATCGCTTCCTCGACCGGCTGCGAGATCAGGTTTTCGATCTCCATCGGCGCCGCACCTTCGTATTCGGTGCGTACGGTCAGCGTCGGATAGGTCAGGTCCGGAAGCAGGTTTACCTTGAGTCCGGTCAGCGCAATCAGACCGAAAAGAACGAACGTCAAGGTGACCATCCCGACGGTCACGCGCCGCCGGGTCGCCATCTCGACGATGTTCACGCCTTGTCTCCGCCCGCCTTCGCCGCGACCAGCGTTGTGTCGAGCACCTGCACGGCGGTTCCGTCACGCACCGCGTTGCGGCCGACCGTAATCACGCGCGCGCCGATGTCGACTCCGGAACGAATCTCGACCTTGTCGCCATCGCTGTAACCGATCTGGACCAGCTTGCGATGCGCGACGAAACCTGGCGTCGAGGCGACGATCGCCTTCGTGTCCTTGCCGTCCTTCGCAGCGCTCTTGGCCTTGTCGGCGTCCTTCGATTTGCTCGAGTCGCCGGTGGAAACCTTGACCGGCGCCGCATCGACCACGAACACGGCCGTCTCGCCGTCTTCCTCGATCAGCGCGGAACGCGGAATCGTCAATGCTTCGTCGCGATGGTCGTAGACGATGTCGATGCGGCCGAACATGCCCGGCTTGAGCGTGGCGGTCTTGTCGCGGAACTGGCAGGTCACCCGAAACGTTCCGCTGGCCGCGTCGACCGTCGGCGCGATGCGCAGGATGTCGCCGGTGAATTTCTTGCCCGGGAGCGCGTCGGCTTCGAGTTGCACCGCCTGTCCGGCCTTGAGAATGCCGAGCTGGCGCTCCGGCACGTTGAGAACGGCCTGCAGCGGATCCATTCCGACGATGCGGAACAGGTTCTGGTTGACCTGGATCAGGTTGCCGACCTTGACCGAGCGCTCGGCGATCACGCCGCTGACAGGCGCGAGGATGCGCGTGTACGCCAGCTGCAGGCGCGCGGTTTGCAGCGCGGCCTTCTGCGTCTGCATGTCGAAATTGGCCTGGTCGTACTCGCGCTTGGAGATCAGCTGTTTCTTGATCGACTGCTCGGCGTAGGTGAACGTCGCGTCGGCCTTGTTCATTTGCGCTTCGGCCTGCGCGACGCTGGCAGTAGCACCGGAGTTGTCCAGTTCGGCCAGCAGCTGTCCCTCATGGACAGTCATGCCTTCCTCGACGAGCACCTTCATCAACACACCGGTGGCCTTCGAGGCAACCTGCGCTTCATGGTCGGCGACGAGCGTGGCGGTACCGTTGTAGCTGGCGTTTACTGCGTTCTTGGCCACGGTCGCGACTTCGACGGGAACCGCATTGACGTTGGATTTTTCGGCTTCCTTGGCCTGAGCGCCGCCGCCGTTGCCGCAGCCGGAAAGGCCCGCTGCCGCAGAGACAATCGCCAAGCAAATCAGCGTGTTGAACTTGGAATTCCTTGGAGTTTTCATGGCTGCGCCGGTGTCACGAGGATATTGGTGTTATACTAAACTACATCACTACTAATTGCAAGCACTTTCTTTTCGAGAACTCCCTGGTCGCTGCGGCCCGAAGTCTGGGCTTACTCGCGCCGCGCCACTAGAGCCACTAGTCACGAAGCTTCCGCGCCATCTGCCGTTGGATGCGCAAAGTCGCCTAGAGGTTGCACCGCGACCCAAGCTATACTTCGCCGCTTTCGCGCACACCATCCCACCCGCAGGATCGAAACATGACAAGAGTGTTCATTGCCCGCGCGCTGACCGTTGCCACGCTGCTGGTCGCACTACCGCTGGCCGCAGCCGAACCCGCCAAGGGCGATCCCAAAGCCGGCCGCGCGCTGGTCTACACGTGTGGCGGTTGCCATGGCGTCGCCGGCTACGAGAATGCCTACCCGAACTACCATGTTCCGCGCATCGCCGGTCAGAACTATGAATATCTGGTAGCGGCATTGACCGCGTACAAGAAGGGCGAGCGCGCGCATCCGACCATGCGCGCACAAGGCGAGAGCCTGTCCGAACAAGACATCGGCAATATCGCCAGCTACCTTTCCAGCATTACTCCGTAACCGCGCCGGACCCGACCCAATGAAGAAGACGATTGCAATCGCCCTGCTCGCCGCGGGCAGTTTCGCGACGAGCGCCCTTGCCGCGGAAGTTCCACTCGAGAAGATCAAGGAAAAAGCCAAGACCTGCGCTGCCTGCCATGGCGAGGACGGCAACGCCAGCGCCAACCCGATGTATCCGCGCCTGGCCGGCCAGTACCACGACTACCTCGCGCGTGCCTTGCACGAGTACAAATCCGGCGATCGCAAGAATCCGATCATGGCCGGCTTTGTCGCGACTCTGTCCGAGGACGAGATCCAGGGCCTTTCGCGCTACTTCGCCGCGCTGCCCGGCAAGCTCGACGACCTGTCGCGCCACGAACAGGGCGACTGACCGGGAACGCCGCCGGTTTCGCGCCGGCGCGTTGCTGTCCAATAGTACATTAAGCCATATTTATACTTCAGCGCACGGCGCTGGAGCCGTGCTGTCCGCGGTAATACGGATTGTGTCCGTGCTCGTGATCGGTCACGTCGCGCACCGCGCTGATCTCCGGCAGCTTGCTGCGCAGCGTGCCTTCGATGCCCTGCTTAAGGGTCACGTCGACCATTCCGCAGCCGTGGCAACCGCCACCGAAACGCAGCAGGACCACGCCCTCGGCCGTCACGTCGACCAGGCTGACTTTGCCGCCGTGCGAGGCCACCTGCGGGTTGATCTCGCTATCGAGCAGATAGCGCACGCGCTCGGCCAGGCTCGCATCCGCGCCCGGCACGTCGCCTTTGATTTTCGGCGCGCGAATCGTCAGCTGCCCACCGGTCGCCGTGCCCTGATAGTCCAGGTCGGCACCCTCCAGGTACGGCAAGCTGGCCGCATCGACATAGATGCTGAAACCGCTGCAGGGTACGACGAACTCGTCACCGGAGAGGTCCGCGGATTCGCAGAATTCGAGCTGGCAGTCGGCTTTCGACGTGCCCGCGTGCACGGCCGCGAGGCGAATACCCAAGCCCTCGATTCCCTGTTGCTCGAGAAGTCGGCGAAAGTGTGTTTGTGCGCTATCGGAAATGGTCAGCATGGCAGTGGAATCATCTAAACAGTACCAGTTTAGTCCTAAATCGCCCTGCTGTCACCGACGCGTCGGCGTTCGGCTACACTTTGCGCGAATCCGGAGCACGCCGCCATGACCTTCGCCGAACTCCTCGCCATGAAGTGCAAGCCCCTCAAGGGGCCACAGCATGCGCTTGCTCGCGCGCAAATCGACGCGTTGCTGCCTGAACTGGCGGGCTGGAGCCTGGGCCCGCAGGCCAACGATTTGCGCAAGGATTTCAAGTTTCCCGATTTCGCGCAGGCGTTGGCTTTCGTCAACGCCCTGGGCTGGGTGGCCGAGCGCGAAAATCACCATCCCGATCTCGAACTTGGCTGGGGTCGGTGCCAGGTCAGGTTTTCCACGCACGATGTCGGCGGCATTTCGCTCAACGACTTCATCTGCGCGGCAAAGACCGAAGCCCTGCTCACGGTCTGACGGATCGTGCGCACGGCGGCGTGGCGATCCGGCCTGGCTGCCCTCGCATTCGTTGCGCTGATCGTCGTCACCGCGTTCGGACTCCACCTGTTCGCACAACACGCGTTCAACGCGCACCTGCGTGATCAGGCAGCGAGATTGCTCGCACTGGCCGGCACGGGTGGCACCCCCTACCAGTGGCGCTTCGCCGGCCCGGAGGACATCATCGCGGGTCATCCGTTCGGCAGCGACGACTTCGAATTCAGTGCAGGATCCCTGCACTGGCGCGCTTCGGCACCGGTCGAAGTCGGCATCGTGCTCGCTCGAACAATGAGTCTGCGCAGCTTTCCGCGTCTGCATGTGGACGCGACCGTCGCATCGGCCGGCGAACTTCGTGTCGTCGTGCGCGAGAAACTCGGCGAGCGCGAATTCGTCAGCGCGCCGGTGCCGTTCAACGCGGGGCGCTATGAAGGCATCCTGGATACCGGCAACCTTGCATGGTTCATCGACGGCGCCAGCGAATCGGCGCCGGCGCCGCGCGACGCGGCGATGCTGCGGGTGCGCTTCATGCTGGCCCAACCCGGCGAGGTCACATTGCACTCTGCATCTCTGCGCCGCGGCGCCGGCTACTCACCGCTCAACCTCAATGCGGAGGCGGTCATCGTCGAGCCCGGGCGCGCCGTTCCGTCCGGCACCGTCGGCGTCTATCGCCTGCCGTTCGATTCCAGACTGCAAAAAGTGGATATTGCGGCAATTGTGGAAAGCGCCGGCGGGTCGGCCCAGCCGCTGGTTCTTCTGCCGCAACGCGGCCGCGTCGAGCAGCAGATCGAATTGCGCAACGCGGTCTACGCCGCGCTGCCGGCGGCTATACTGGTCCCGGAATCCGGTTACGCCGAAACGTTCAGCGAAGCGCGGGCGCTGGCCGCACCAGGCTCGCGCGAGGCGCCGGTGCGCTCGCAATGGGCGCCGGTTGCCGTGCTTGCCCTGCTGCTGCTGGTGGCAAAGTTCCGGTCGCCGCGCGACCCGCGCCGGCGTGCGTTGTTCGAAATCGCCCTGACGATGGCGGCGCCGCTGTGGCTGATCCTCGGCGATCATTTCGACGGCACGTTGCACGCCTCGCACTACGCCCTGATCGGGCTCACGATCGCCTACGCAATCAGCCTGTCGCTGCCGCGCGTGTGGCACTGGAACGGTGACCTGCGGGCCTGGTCGTATGCGGCGCTCGTGGTCGCCCTGGCCCTGGCAATCGGCCTGGCCCTGCACGGCTCGGCTGTGCGCGAGACTCCGCCGCCCGGGCTACGCCAGATGCTGCGTTATTTCGGCTGGGCCCTGCTTCAGCAATACCTGATCTGCGCCATCTATACCGAGCGCTGGAACATTGTCACCGGCAATCGGCACGTGGCCGCCTATCTGGGCGCACTTGGATTCGCCTTGATGCACGCGCCGAATGCCGCCTTGATGCTTGCGACCTTTGCCGGCGGCCTGTGCTGGTGCGCGATCTACCTTCGTTATCGCGCGCTGCTGCCGCTCGCGCTCTCACACACAGCGTGCGCGCTGTCGCTGATCGTGCTGCTTCCGGCCGACATCCTGCGCTCGGCCGAGGTCAGCGTGCGTTTTTTCCAGTAGCCCGCGTTCCAGTAGTTCGGGGCAGCGCGTTCAGCACCGCTCGCAATTCGTCCGCCAACGGCGCGGAGAAGCTGTAAGTCCTGTCGCCAATCGCGAACTCGAAGCGCGCGGCATGCAGGAATAGCCGGCGCAGGCCGAACTCGCGCATGTGCAGGTTGAATTCACGATCGCCGTACTTCTCGTCGCCGGCGATCGGATGGCCACTGTGCACGCTGTGCACGCGTATCTGGTGCGTTCGCCCCGTGAACAGCGTCGCTTCGGCCAGCGTCGCGTCGCGAAACGCGTCGATCGCACGAAATCGCGTCAGCGCCGCCTTGCCTTCGTCGTCGACGCGCACCATGCGTTCGCCGCCTTGCAGCACGGACTTTCGAAGCGGCGCGTTGACGTCGAATGTCGCGCGCCGGAACTTGCCTTGCAGCAGCGTCAGGTATTGCTTGGTCGTCTGGTTGTCGCGGATCAGCGTCTGCAAGGCCGTCAGGGCCGTGCGCCGGCGGGTGAGCACGAGCACCCCGCTGGTGTCGCGATCCAGCCGATGGGCGAGCTCCAGCGCATCGCGCGGGCGAGCGGCACGCAGCAGCTCGATCGCGCCGAAGCTGATGCCGCTGCCGCCGTGGCTGGCGACACCGCTGGGCTTGTCGATCACGAGGAAATCGCGGTCTTCGTGAATGATCGCCTGGGCGATGCGCTCGAGTTGAGCGGGCGCCGGTGCACCGTGCGCCGCAGGTTCGGCCGTGCGAACCGGCGGAATGCGCACCTCGTCGCCGTCGGCGATGCGCACGTCGGGTTTGGCCCGCTTGCCGTTGATCCGGACCTGGCCCGTGCGCAGGATCCGGTAGACCAGGCTTTTCGGCACGCCCTTGAGCTGGCCGAGCAGGAAGTTGTCGATGCGCTGGCCGTCATGGGCCTCGGTAATCCGCACCAGGCGCACCCCGGAACCAGGGGCCGGGCTTGTCGATTCCGTCGAAGTTCGTGTCACGATTGGAAAAATTCCCGGCGCCTTGCTAGACTTCAATGGCGAAACGCGCCGCGAGCCGACTTGTCTGGCCCTGGCACATTCGACCGTCACAACCCTTGTCCGCCCCGACGAAGCACTCCAGTGGAGCCGTCGGGTCGCACAGGGCAATCGTAACGGTTCGAGTCGCAGATTGCCCGTCACCGGTATGGCGACGGGGGTCGCGGTTACGCAACGGGCACCCCTTAATGGCCTCAGGCGCGAATGGTCGCGCCGGCCGAGTACAAAGCGCTCCCGCGGACGCGTAATCGCGCCCACGGTTTTCGCCGGACCGATGCTGCCGCTTTTGCGGCGTGCGCGGAACAGCGACGCAGACGCGGTAGAGCGCGCGAGGATATAAAAAATGAAGCGTATGCTGATTAACGCAACTCAGCGTGAAGAGTTGCGCGTGGCCATCGTCGATGGCCAGTCGCTCTACGATCTGGACATCGAAACTCCGGCCAAAGAGCAGAAAAAGGCCAACATCTACAAAGGCCGCATCACCCGCGTAGAACCCTCCCTCGAAGCCTGCTTCGTCGACTACGGCGCCGAGCGTCACGGCTTCCTGCCGCTCAAGGAAATCTCGCGCGACTACTTCACGCAAGGTGTCGACCACAATCGCGCCACGATCCGCGAGCTTCTCAAGGAAGGCCAGCAGTTGCTGGTCCAGGTCGAGAAGGAAGAACGCGGCAACAAGGGCGCGGCGCTGACGACCTTCGTCTCGCTGGCCGGCCGCTACCTCGTGCTGATGCCGAACAATCCGCGCGCGGGCGGCGTTTCCCGCCGCATCGAAGGCGACGACCGGGCCAACCTCAAGGAAGTGCTCGATCAGCTCAAGATGCCCGATGAAATGGGCCTGATCATTCGCACCGCCGGCATGGGCCGCGATGCGGAAGAGCTGCAATGGGACCTGGACTATCTGCTGCAGCTGTGGAAGGCGATCGAGGACGCCGGCGCGACGCGTGCGGCGCCGTTCCTGATCTACCAGGAATCCAAGCTCATCATCCGCGCCCTGCGCGACTACCTGCGCAACGACATCGGCGAGGTGCTGATCGACCGCGAAGACCTGCACGACGATGCGCGCGAGTTCATGCAGCAGGTCATGCCGCAGAACCTGCGCAAGCTCAAGCTGTACAAGGACACCGTTCCGCTGTTCTCGCGCTTCCAGATCGAAACGCAGATCGAGAATGCGTTCGACCGCAGCGTGCGCCTGCCGTCCGGCGGCTCGATCGTGATCGACCAGACCGAGGCGCTGACCTCGGTCGACATCAACTCGTCGAAGGCGACCAAGGGCGCCGACATCGAGGAAACCGCGTTCAACACCAATTGCGAAGCGGCCGTCGAAGTCGCGCGCCAGTTGCGCCTGCGTGACGCCGGCGGCCTGATCGTCATCGACTTCATCGACATGGACAGTCCGCGCCATCAGCGCGAAGTCGAAGACAAGCTCAAGGATGCGTTGCGCCACGACCGTGCGCGTGTGCAGATCGGCCGCATCTCGCGCTTCGGACTGCTCGAGATGTCGCGCCAGCGCCTGCGTCCGAGTCTCGGCGAGTCGAGCCAGACGGTGTGCCCGCGCTGCGAAGGCCATGGCCGCGTGCGCAGCGTCGAATCGTTGTCGCTGTCCGTGCTGCGCCTGGTCGAAGAACAGGCGATGAAGGAGAACACCGGACAGGTGCTCGTCCAGGTTCCCTCCGCCGTTGCAAACTTCCTGCTCAACGAAAAGCGCAAGAGCGTCGTCGAGATCGA